>JAUIKU010000276.1 GCA_030430675.1 Bacteroidia bacterium
GATTTAGAAGATGGTATTTGTTCGAATAGAATAGAGTTGGAATGTAGCGATTGGAAAGAAGCATCACGGCATCCTAATATTGAGCTAAAACACAAAATACTTAGCACAAGCCTATTTAAGTATAATTTCCTATTACTCATAGCTACACAAACACTTGTAATATCAGATAAAAAAATAGCCATTTTATGAAATGGCTATTTTAAACTAAACTAAACTATCCATTACGAAACTTGCTCTTAGTCACCGGGGACAGCATATCCTGGATTTTGCGTGAGGCTACTGTTTAAACGTAAATCCGCCTGGGGTATTGGGAACAGATAATCATTGTCGTCACAATTAACTGCTATTGCGGGAATTTGTACATCACATAGGATTCTTTTCCTAACCAGGTCAAACCACCTGTCAAGTTCAAAGCACAGTTCGTATCCTCTTTCTGCTATAACTGCAGCATCAAACTCACCAACTGACATACTTGTAGTTGTTCTTGGATGATTCGGATTATCAACATAACCATTGGCTCGGTCAATGACACTGTTCACAGCATCCACTGCTGCTTGTGTTGGGCCGTTATTTACCATATTTTCAGCTTCTGCAAACATTAGCAAAACGTCCGCGTAGCGTAACAGAGGAACTCCTTGAATACTGCGAAACTGTTCATGATTTTGGCGGGTGTCATACAAATATTTTTTAACATTTGGTCCTCCCCATTGCTCATATCCATCACCATTCCAATCTTCAAATAACAAATATGCGCTTCTTCGAGGCTGTTCCGGATAAGCTAAAGCCCATTCCCTTTGAGGACGGTGGTCACTCCATCCGTTTGCCATGGTTTCAGGTAGCCAAATCTGAGGATTGGTAGATGGGTCATCAGCAGTGGCATTGAAACTCCACATCATTTCTGGCCCATACCTGTTTTCCAAATTGAAAACCTCATCAATATCCTGCACTAATTGATAGATACCATCGTCCATGACATCTAATGCCATATCTCTGGCAACTGCATAATAGGATATATCATTTACAGGAGCAGTTGCCATAGTTAAATAGACTTTAGCCAGAAATCCCTTGGCAACCCCTTTTGACGGTCGGCCTGGAGCACCATCCCACTGGTTTGGTAGGTGATCGATAGCAAAATTGAGATCGCTGATTATCTGATCATAAACTTGCAACAAGGGAGTTCGGCTTACTTCTCCGGTAAGGTCAGTTTCCTCGGTAATTAAAGGTACATCTCCGTACATTCTAACCAGATAAAAGTAGTTGAAAGCGCGGAGAAACCTGCCCAATCCCATGAGCTGGTCTTTTTCTTCTTGACTAACTTCTGACCCTAGTTTGTCTTCATTTAGTGCCTGAATAGCAGGATTAATATCACCAATGGCTTGATAGTGCGCCTGCCACATGAAAATCGCATGATTCGCAGAAAACGCCAGATCACCCCCCGCAAGCTGATCTGTGCCTCTGAATGCTTCTCCCCAAGCATTATTCCCGTATCTGGTCCAAGGTTCATACAGCCTGCTCATGGACCCGATAAACGCCGACTGTACTTGACCTGGAGTAGTGAAAAAGTTCGTGGGTCCTACAAAGTCTATGGGTTCTTCATCCAGTTCTGCACAAGCAAAACAACCTAGTAGTAGGATTAGGGTTGCAACTATATTCAAATTTTTATTTTTCATTTCTAAATTATTAAGACAGTTTTATTCATTTAGTTAAAATGATACCTCTATGCCAATGGTATAGGTTTTAGCTGGTGGATAAACACTAAAGTCTACACCAACATTAGCATCACTTTCCGGGAATGCCGCCACTTCGGGGTCATAACCTGTGTAGTCAGTAATTGTAAACAGATTAGTACCCGACGTGTATATCATGAACTTCTCAAATCCAAATCTATCCAAGATCGTTCTGGGAAACTGATAGGAAAGTGTCAAAGTCTTTAATCTTATAAACGATGCATCTTCCACGTAACGGCTAGACTCACTGCCATCTAAGAAATAGCGATTTTCTAAATTTTGATCCTGAACGAATTGACCGTCTAGGTAAGCGGGCATATCCGTATTCTGATTGTCCGGGGTCCATGCATTAAGCATACGGGGATCGTTACCCTCCCAGGCAACCTCTCGTCTGATCCTTAGGGTATTAAACAAATCAACTCCCTGATAGGACAGTAGTAAGAAGTTCAGTGTGAAATTTTTGTAGGTCAGGGTATTGGTCCAACCAAATGTAAAATCTGGGTAGCCATTCCCAATAATAGTCCTATCATCAATATCAACATCACCATCCTGATCGATATCCCTAAACTTTTCCATACCTGGTAATTGGCCATAACTACGAGCCTCATCTTCCTCTGCAGTGCCCCAAATCCCGTCAAATATATAGCCGGTCATTGTACCAAATGGTTCACCAACCTCCAGAACCATAAATTCAGTCAGATTGTACCCTCCTTCCGTCGTATTAAAGGTTATTCGATCATCGGCACCTAGATTTAATACTTTGTTACGGTTCACCGAAAGATTTAAAGATGTATTCCAATGAACCGAACCTACCACAGGATCACCTCCAATTAATAGCTCAACTCCTTTGTTTTCAACTGATCCTACATTATCTAAAATGGTGGGAACCCCTACATAACCTGGGAGCTCACGAGGCATCAGTAAATCATCGGTTACCTTTCTGTAATAATCTAAAGTAGTAGTCAGACGACCACCAAACGCACTTAGGTCAAACCCGACATTGGTCTGAGTTGTTTCCTCCCACTTTAAATCAGGGTTTGCCAAACCACCAATACCGAAACCAATATTCGTATTGGGATTACCATCAAATGGGTAAAGCAGTCCTGAAGCAAGTCGAGCCAGAGATTGATAGGGGTCAATACCCTGATTTCCTGTGATGCCCCAACTTCCTCTAAGCTTTAAATCAACTCCTGAGTTTTGCATGAATTGCTCTTCAGATAATCTCCAAGCCAACGAAGCAGACGGAAAATATCCCCATTTGTTGTCTTCCCCAAAAACAGATGAGGCATCTGCCCTAAAACTCGCAGTTAACAGGTACCGGCTATCATAGTTATAGTTAATTCTGGCCATCCAGGAGCGCATGTTTCTCTTAGAGCGGTTAGAATTGACCATAACCTGTGAAGCACCACTAAGGTCATTAAATCCTAATGCATCCACCAAAAAATCAGAGGCATTGGTACTGTTAGCGCTAAACTCCTCCCAATTTTGCTCAAACAAACCTAGTACAGTTAAATGATTTCTATTCCATTCCTTATCATATGTAAGCGTATTGGAATTTTGAAGTCTACGAAATCTGGAGTTCGTCACTCTTGCTTCTCCATTGCTTGAGGCTCCATCCCAAGTATTTAAATTAAAATAAGCTTGGCTGGTAGCATCTTCTTGAATGCCTGCCCCTAATATTTTAAACGTCAATCCTTCTAAGACCTTAAAATTCAAAAATAGGGTAGCGTTGTTCCTGTTTACTGGATTATCATACTGCTCTTCAACAGCAGTTGCCATAGGATTCCAGGTGTCACTGGGTCCATAAGGTCCATGAAAATGATACGACCCATCCTCATCAAATACTGGCTCCGTAGGACCCCACCTGGAAGCTATATTTACCACTTGACCTGGCCAGCCTGTTTCTCTCGTGTACCCAGGAGAGGTTGCATTTTCATGAGTAAAGTTCCAAGCTAAGCCAAAATCAACCCTATCATTGATATCGGCACTAAAGTTTGTTCTTAACGAAGTCCTTAAGTAACCCGAATTAACCACGACTCCTTGGTGATCCAGTACATTTGCAGAAATGTTATATTTCATACTATTGGTGCCACCGCTAATACCTAATTGGGCATTTTGAATGAGTCCTGTCTCATAAACCTCGTCCTGCCAGTCTGTACCTCCATTTTGATCAAATTCAGCTATTTGCTGGTCTGTAAAAATCGGAATCGGAACGTTCCCATCAGAGGTTTCTTTCGATCTAATAAAATTGTACAATCGCGCATAATCACCGGCTGACATTACCGGCAGTTTTCGAGCCAATTTTTGAAATCCCACGCTATAGCTGGCATCGATAACCGGTTTGCCAAGCTTACCCCTTTTGGTAGTAACGATGATAACACCATTGGCTCCACGTGAACCATAGATTGCAGTAGCAGAGGCATCTTTTAAAATTTCAATGGATTCAATATCCATGGGGTTCAAAGCGTTTAGTTTTCCACCCTGAAGTCCATCTATTACCACCAACGGTTCATTTCCTCCATTAATGGAGTTGTTTCCCCTGATCCTTATCATGGTATTGCCTCCTGGAGCACCGTCAGTATTCAGCACATACACACCCGATGCACGACCTTGTATGGCCTGATCTACCCTTGCTATGGGGAAATTTGCGATTTCTTCCACTTCAAGGCTGGAAATAGCTCCAGTTAAGTCTGATTTTTTTTGTGAACCGTACCCCACCACTACTAATTCCTCCAGGGCCGTAACATCTTCAAGTAAAGAGATATTAAAATCTGATCTGGTTCCTACCTGAAACTCCTGAGACTGATAGCCTAGATAACTTACAACCAACACGGCATCCTGATTTGGTACTATTATAGAAAATGACCCATCAACATCTGTGACTGTTCCTTGGTTTGTTCCCTGAATAACCACGTTGGTCCCGGGAATTGGCGCCCCGTTTCCATCAGTAACTCTACCCGTAATCGAAACGCTTTGCGCTACAATTTGTACCGCTGGTAAAAAGAACAAACAAAATAACCAGACAACATGTCTGTTCCTTCTCCTGATTAGTAACTCTTTTCTCATAGAATATCGAATTAAAAGTTTAAATAATTCAAACTATATAATATAC
>JAUIKU010000277.1 GCA_030430675.1 Bacteroidia bacterium
AAGAAATGCGGCTTCTGCATCATCAATCAGTTCCACAATAACTTCGATACTGGTATCATCGATTAGCTGCTGGTATTCGTAGGTGAAGTTGGTCTCGGCGATAGACCGCTGCTTGTCCTTATTCTTGACACAAATCTTTGCCACCTGGAAAGGCAAACTTTCCTCCTGGATGATATCGTATAATGCCTGGCCGACACACCCAAAACCTACCAACCCGATTTTTATCTTTTTATCCATTTGCTCTAATGTGTTTGGAGTTCGGTTCCCGATTTCCATTAATGATGTTGGAAAGCTGTTCCAATTCCAGTAAAAAGCCATCATGGCCGTAATCCGAATCAATCTCGTGATAAACGGAGCCCCTGATATTCATAGCCAGGAACCTTTGTTCCTGCAAGGGAAACAAAACATCGGACCTGATTCCAATGATGGTAGCCCTGGCCTTTATCTCAGCAAGCGCCGCGGATATGCCTTTCCTTCCCCTGCCTACATTGTGGGAGTCCATGGCTTTGGAAAGGTACCAATAGGTAAATGCATTGAACCGTTTGTACAACTTATTGCCTTGATATTGCTGGTAAGAAGATGCTTTGAATCCATCAACTACCTCATTATTGGCTTCCGTTTGGGTATTTAGATAACATTGATAGTTTCTATATGATAACAGGGCAATGGCCCTGGCGGCTTTCATCCCATCCATGCCGGCACTGGGGTGGTACTCCTTCCAGGTAGGATCGGTTTCGATGGCCATTCGCTGTGACTCGTTAAACGCCACGCCCCAGGGACTGTGCACGGCATTGGTACCCACCAGTATAAGATTAGCCACCAGTTCTGGTAACTGAATACTCCATTCCAAAGCCTGTTGTCCACCCATGGAACCGCCCATAAGAGTGTGGATCCTGCTTATACCCAATTCCCGACGAAGCAAATCAAAGCCCGCCACGATGTCTCGATTGGTTAAAGATGGGAAACCGTGATAATACGGTTTCCCATCTTCCGGATTTTTTGACAACGGCCCGGTACTCCCGTAGCAGCCACCCAGCATATTGACACAAATAATGAAATACTCTGAGGGGTCGAATAAACGTTCTATCAATCCCGACCACCAATCAGAACAATCAGAATTTGCAGTCAGCGCATGACATACCCAAATCACATTATCCCGACTTTCGTTAAGGCTACCCAGGGTGGAATAACTTAACTCGAACCCCTTGAGTTTACCTCCCAGTTCCAGTTGAAGATCCTCTGAGTACCTAAATAGTCCCTGGTGCATGATGCGCGATTGAAATTTAATTGATCAAACAGGCTCGGCTGAAAACACCTTTTCAAAGGCCTGTTGTAAATCTGATTTTATATCATCAATATGTTCGATCCCTAAAGATATCCTTAGGCTTGTGGGCTTCACTCCTGCCGCCAATTGCTCCTCATCGGAAAGCTGTTGATGAGTGGTAGCCGCTGGATGTATGATCAGGGTTTTGGCATCTCCCACATTGGCCAGATGGCTTACCAGCTGTAAACTGTCCACAAACCTGATCGCATTGTCTTTGCCTCCTTTGATATCAAAGCTCAATACCCCGCCAAATCCTTTTTTCAGATATTTTTTGCCCAGTTCATGGTAAGAACTCGAAGCCAACCCGGGATAATTAACGCTCTCTACCAAGTCATGTTGCTCTAACCATTGCGCCAACTCAAGTGCGTTTTCACAAGTTCTGTCCATACGCAGAGAAAGTGTCTCCAGTCCCTGAAGAAATAGAAAAGCATTGAAAGGACTCACCGCCGGCCCGAAATCGCGAAGTCCCTCTACCCTGCATCGAATGATAAATGCGATATTGCCAAAAGGGCCATCAGTTCCAAAGACTTCCCAAAATTTCAAACCGTGATAACCTTCTGAAGGTTCGGTAAACTGGGGATACTTACCATTGCCCCAATTATAGTTTCCGCCGTCAACGATCACACCACCTATACTGTTACCATGTCCTCCAATCCATTTGGTGGCAGAGGCTACTACCACATGGGCACCGTGCTCCAGTGGTCTGAAAAGATATCCTGCAGCACCAAAGGTGTTATCTACCACCAACGGCAAGTCGTGATCAGCAGCTACCTGGGCAATCGCTTCAAAGTCCGGAATATTAAACTCAGGGTTGCCGATGGTTTCCAGGTAAATAGCTTTGGTATTCCCATCGATGAGCTTCTCAAAGCTTGAAGGGTTATCGTTCTCGGTAAATCGCGCCTCCACGCCCAACCTTTTAAAAGCTACTTTAAACTGGTTGTACGTACCTCCATACAGGTGGCTGGTGGAAACGAAATTATCTCCCGCTTGCAGAATATTGTTAAGCGCAATGAACTGGGATGCCTGTCCCGACGCTACCGCCAAACCTGCTACTCCTCCTTCCAGGGCTGCTACTCTCTTTTCCAGGGTATCCGTGGTTGGGTTCATTATCCTGGTATAAATGTTCCCAAATTCCTTCAGGGCGAAAAGGTTAGCACCATGTTCAGAATCCTTGAAGGTATAACTGGTTGTTTGATAAATGGGTACCGCCCTCGATCGGGTGGTTTCATCAATTTCCTGTCCTGCATGCAGTTGCAGGGTTTCGAATCTTAGGTTGTTGGCTTGATCAGACATAATGTTACTTGATAAATTTTTAGATGATAATTATATAAGCTCCCGGTACCTTACCGATTGCACAGAATACTACATACAACAGCACGCTGATGCAAACACTGAATAGTAACCGCTTTCGGTCGCCTGTTTGGTAAAAATGTCTGTTTTTTGAATCATATGCAATTAACTTATATTTCCACGTTACCAACCATGGTTTCCTGTACGTGGCAGGAATTGGCACCTTCCCGCAAGAGCAAGTGGTTGCCAGAGGGTCTTAGAGCCTGTTCTCTCACCTCTTCTTTATAAATCAAATTACACCGGAGGGGTAATCGATTGTGCAAATGTAAACCTAAATCCACAATAATTACAACAGAAAGTTCATTTTTGTTTATACCATATCCGGACCTAATGCCGCGCTACTATAAGCTTGTATTCTGCTGGTTGATGGTTTCATCCGGGGAATTATTACCACGGCCACAACTTTTTTTGAGAGACCCGGGAGTTTTGAGATCAATCGATTCTGAATTCTAATTCCTATCTTGCAATTTATATGAGAAAGTTTTGGAAGTGGATCAAGTATATAGGCAGCGGTATCGTTTTTGTTAGCCTGGTGGTCTATTTCTCATTCCAGGGTTACTATTGGCTAATAAATAAAAGGGCCAAATCAAAACTCAGCGAAAAGTCATTAATCACGGTGGATGGTCATACGTATCGTGATCTGAATGGAAATGGCAAACTGGATGTTTATGAAGATCGCAGGCAATCCGTTGATGCCAGAGTCGAAGATCTAGTCTCTCAAATGAATTTATCGGAAAAGGTAGGGATGTTTTGGCATCCTCCCATAGCTGCCGGAAAAAAGGGCCGCATATTGGGCAAACCCGCCATGATGAGCCCGGTATCTACCTACGATATAGTTATTAATCAGGGGGTACGACATTTCAATCTTTTTGAAGTCCCTAATCCCAGATATCTGGCGAAATGGTACAACAGAATTCAAAAACTTGCCGAAGAAGACAGGTTGGGTATCCCGATAACCATCAGCTCAGATCCCAGACACGGGGTCAATAATTTTCTGGGTGGGAACCTTCTGCATGGGGGCTATTCCAAATGGCCCGAACCTATAGGATTAGCGGCGCTGGGAGACATTGCGACTACCTACGAATTTGCTCAAATTGCCAGCCATGAACTGCGTGCTGTCGGAATTCGTACCGCGCTGCATCCCATGGCCGATCTGGCCACCGAGCCCCGTTGGGCACGCATAAACGGCACCTTTGGAGAAGATGCCCAACTCGCCTCCACCATGATCTCAGCCTACATTGCCGGGTTTCAGGGAGACTCGCTGGGTCCGGAAAGTGTGGCCTGTATGACCAAACACTGGCCCGGTGGCGGACCTCAGGAAAATGGTGAAGATGCGCATTTTAGTTATGGAAAAAACCAAGTGTATCCCGGTGACCAAATGCAATACCATCTTATCCCATTCAGGGCTGCCATCGATGCCGGTACTGCTATGATCATGCCGTATTACAGTATCCCCTACAATCAAACCAGTCAAAACATAGGCATGGCATTCAACAAAGAAATCATAGGCCGGCTACTGCGGGAGGAGTTTGCTTACGATGGGGTAGTTTGCACCGACTGGGGTATTATTGAAGGCTTTTCCCTGGCCTGCATCGAGATTGTGGAAACAAAGGATTGGGGAGTAGAGCACCACGACATTGAGGATAAAATTGTCATGGCCATTGAGGCCGGTGTAGATCAGTTTGGAGGGAATAGCAATGTCAAACAATTAAAAGCCGCCGTAGAACAGGGAAAAATTACCGAAGAAAGGCTCGACCAGTCAGTCCGAAGATTGCTTAGGGTAAAATTCAGATTGGGTTTGTTTGATAACCCCTACGTGGACGAACAGGAAGCCAGAAAAATTGTCGGTCAGGAATCTTACCAGGCCCAGGGTAAAATAGCTCAGCGACATTCCATGGTACTGTTAAAAAATACCAATTCACTGCTTCCTTTGCAGGAAGGAAGCAGGTTGTATGTAGAAAATATTGACCCTGAATTTGCCGCGGATTATGGATTGGTCGTGGATAACCCCGAAGATGCAGACGTGGCACTGATCAGAATAGACACTCCATATGAAACCAGAGAAGGCTTTGTGGAACAATATTTTCATCAGGGCTCCCTGGCATTTGAGGAAGATGAAGTTCAGCGGTTGCTGGATATTTCCCGGACTACGCCCACCGTTT
>JAUIKU010000278.1 GCA_030430675.1 Bacteroidia bacterium
GTTCAATAAATACTTCGCTGGATCTTTCAATTTCGTCATCAATTCGAGCCAGGTTACGGCTATAATGATAATTGTTGATGAAATGTTTGGGGTCCTCATACCACCAGGCTCCAAATTCATGTGAATACTGGTAAATGACTTGAGTACGAAATGCTATTTCGAGACGCTCAATGACATCAAAAACCAACAACCTCAGTTCGCGATCGAAAAGATACAAATTCAAAACATCATCGAAGTTGGCTCCATCATTGAACTTGTGTTCATCATAGCCTCTTTCTTGAAATGGCAACAAATATGCGCTAAAACGATAGTAGCTAATATTAGAAAGGTAGTTTTCGGCTCTCTGTTTATCGGATACCACAAGTCCCCTGCTTTCCAGAAGTTCAATTTGCTCAATGATGGATAAAGCAGGTTTCTTGTATTCCATAGGCAAAAAAAAACCCGCCCGGTTGCGCTTGTATCAGAGGCGTGGCAGGTATTATTAATGTAAAGATATACTATATATACGTCAAATACAAAAATATTGTTCCCTCTATATACCTGAATTTCAACGTGTTTTAGTTATAGCTTATTCATCCGGCAGGACCAATATGTAATCGATACGATGTTAACTATGAACCGACTTAATGGTATCTGTTTCTAAGTTCTGCTGTAGACTCCACCGACTAATAAATTTACCTTCACGGGGGAGTTCCGTATCCAATATCACATATGAATCCGTTTTTCTTTCCTGCAGTTTTTCGATGATATCAGTCTGGATATCTAGTGTTTCGAGTACAAATCCTAGCCGTTTGATGACTGCTTGAGATTGAAATCTTTTAGTATACTCCAGAAGTTTTGAATAGTCGATCCTATCCTGTGACATATAAATAGCTCTGGCCACCTCGACAATTCCGCCCGCATAATCCGGTTTAAACAGGCAGTCAATAACTGTTTTTTCTAAGTCAGAACAATCGACCTTGTTGAAACTATCAATCCAGATCTTCTTTGATCCAAAAAAATGTTTCTCATTATGGTAGATAAACTGGAAGCTTACCCCTTTAATGATCAGTTCGGAAGGTTTCATTTGTTTGGCTACCACAATCTGCTCCTTCAATGAAGGTTGAGTGATCAGGTTGTGAATTTGCAATGCTGAGTGATATCCGATGTAGTGATCGATACCTTTGGTCAGGGGCTCAGTCAGCAAATGCCAATCAGGCATAAAGCTTTCCGAATCCTTCTCGTAAGGAATTATATAGTAAAGCCCCCTTTTAACGCGCAACAAGAGACCTCGTTTTGCCATATCACTCAACAATTCCATAATAGCACCATCATTTGATTGAGGTAAAGCCATTTTTGCCTCAGAAAAGTCAAAGTATTGGTGATCCCGCTGGTTAAAATAGCTCAGCAGGCTATTCGATTGTGTTGAAATGTACTTATCTTTCATATCCTAAATATCAGCTTTACCCTGATTTAAAAGATACAAAAAATATTAAATATTATGTTTTATAGTTAAAATATCAGTTTTAACCTGATTTTTAGGATATAAACAATAATTTATCCATAGCTGGCTAGGGATTGGTAATCCATGTTTGCAAAGTATATATAACCATTCAACCATGGTCAATTGATACTAATTACCTGAATACGTCTATTTTGTCAAGCCCCTATTTATTACAGATCTTGCTGCTGAACATCCCAGCCCGGGAGTTTTCTTAATGCAATTGCCACCCGGCTCCTGTGGCATTCATTAGGTTCTTTCTCGAAGCAAGTAATGGCCACTCTTCCATATTCCTCCACAAGTTTGCAAAGCTCAATCAAATACCTGTTTCGCTTAGGCAAGGTGACTTTCTCAAATTCATCAAAAAGCCGATTATAATCATCCTTGGTTTTCACATCGGACCTCTGTGCGGCATCTATTCCCAACTCCGGCATATGATGATACTTTATGCCAACGCTTTTACAGGCCTTTTGCAATTGTCCTTTTGAGAATCCGTATTTCCTGCTAAATGGGTTACTTCTAACATCGCATAATAACCGAACTTCACTGCTGATCAATTTATTAAGGTATGTTTCCAGACTGATCCCTTCATAACCAATGGTAAAGAAAGCCCGTTCCTCACTTGGTTGCTTTTGCCGCTGACTGTCTTTAGTCAGGTCAGGATACCTCTCGGAAATATACCGGTTCAATTCCGTCTCGCTGAATTCAGCCATCTCGCACTGAATTTGTTCGATGGCCAACTGATCTTCCTCTTTCAAATCATCCAGGAAGGACTGATCTTTTGCAAGTGTCCATTTCGCCCCAGAGTCGTCAATAACAAGCCCTTGCTTTGACAATGCCGCCAGATCATGATTGGCCTGAAAAGAAAAGTAGCCATCTTCTAATGGCACAAAATCAAAGCTGGGAACACCTTGTTTTCTGGTTACCAGAAATAGCACCTTTTGGAGCTTGTTATGCAATATTGAACCCCCATATGATTCCAGAACCCCTAATAGTAATATTCTCCGGTAAAACATAACTAGCCGTTCCTTTTCTACTTAACCATCAAAGCATCAAAATCTTCTGCGACTTTCAGTGGGTCCACTCCTTCTGCAAAATCAGGGACAATAAAATGATTCGGCCTGTCAGGACTGGTTCGCCATACGTGAGTGCCGTCTTCGAAAATATGGAAATAGCCTTGTTGTATTTCCTTAAAATAAGGCTCATGCCCTTTGACCGCCACGTAGACGGCAATTAAATCCGCGCTGTGGTGCCAATTGCGATTCCAGCTTTCCAGAAATATCTTGTAGCCTTCGGAAATTGGGTTGCCTGCTTCCACCCGATCGGTGAATAGGATTTTGCCGGTGGGAATGGCATTGGAAAATACACCACCGGTGGTAAATATTATCCTGGTAGGCCATTCATTGGCAACATGAACGGTGGCCTCTGGGTCCGGTTTGAAGTTCCCCCATTTTCCGGGGTCCTGTTCTGAAGGGTACCTGCCGCCCATGCACACGTAATGCTTGACTTTCTTTTTTATCAGCTCTTCCCCATTCAGCGGGCTGATCTCATCCGGAACACTGTTCAATAATTTTGACAGGTTGGTCAGATATCCAACCGTAACAATGACCACGCTGTTATCCGGCTGCTCACTTAGTACTTTCCGGTAAACTTCCGTAGCATCAGGAGCTTCCTCGCCTAAATCAATCTGTTGGGGGTAGCGCTCTGATAAGATCTTGGCATATTTCGAATTTCGGTACACCCCTTTGGTTTTTACATTACCAATGGGAATATCTGGTCGGTCGAAATAGGTGTTGATTACACTTATAGTTGGGGCTGACCAAGGATTAAGGCTGGAGCTGATGGTAGCCAATATTTCTGCATCACCCCGATTGGCCAAACCGTGCAACATGGCCAATGCCGCTACGTCATCCACATCTGATTCCATATCGGTATCGAAAATGATTCTTACCGGTTGTGCTTTTATTAGTGATGGTACCAGCAAAATGACCACCAATCCCACTTTGATTTTATTCATTAACATTCTTTTTATTTATTAAGAATGATTGCTGCAACTCTTCCTCCAGGGTTGGCTTTACCGGCAGTGTAAGGGACATCAGCTCCGTTTTGATCTGCACTTGATTTTGACCTTCCACTAGTTCAACTGCAGATTTCCCATTAGGATTAATGGCCGTGTGCCAGGCGAAACATGCTTCATCAATGGCAGCAAGGTCTATCTCTTTTTTTTCACCCCTGTAAATTACAAAGTCCACCCAGGCAAATCCCTAATCTTGGGTACAGATTCTAATATTTTTTGTTATCACATACCAAATGTTGTGACCTGTTGTACCCATTTTTAGTCATTTATATATCAAGTTCGAAGCTATTCTTAACAACAACCTGGGATTTGCCACCAACCGGTGTTTCTATTTTTTAAAATTAGAGAACAAACAGGTGGCTGTTCACCGAACTTCAGGGGCGAATAAAAATGAAGTGGACAGAACACGATTCCATATTTCCATCATTGTCAAAATCATATTCTCCGGTACCGGTGCCGCCATTTAAGGATAGGGTGGTCCCGTTATAGGTGTGACCGTAGGTATCCCAATCATCAGGGTAATCATCCCAGACAATTGCAAAATAGAATGTTTGCTGCCACTCTTCCCAGAACATTTCTCCACTTACAGTATAAGCATCTCTATCTACCGGATCCATTGTTAAGGTAAAGCGGCCATCGGATTGAACAGACATTTGAGCTGTTCCCCCCTCCTCCACTACGTCTACGGAGACGGTGTTTACACTAAATTGAGCCTTAGTGGCCTCCCACGTTCCTGCCAGTTCACTAATCAGGAATGGTCCGTCTTTGCTTAGTGCACTTTCATCGTCTTCCGAATTGCACGTGTAAAACAAAGAAATTAACGTGATCAAAAAGATATATCTGAACAATTTCATGGCAACATGACTTTAAAGAAAGGATCAAATTTCTCTTCTGATTATACTTTAATGAAAGTACCAAGACAAACTCTCCTTACCAATGACATTGATCAGCGCGTTTGACCAATTACGTCAGAATGCATTGAGGGACCATTGAGAATCACCAGGCTTACGCCCGTCAGTAAACTAATGATTTCCTAGGTACGTCTAGGGAGCTGAAACAGCAGCGCTTTCATAAACAACTTCTCCGTTTACCATAGTCAGCAGGGCCTTAATGTTTTTAATATTATCTTCCTCACAACTTAGCATATCTTCCGAGATCACTACCAGGTCTGCCAACTTTCCCGGCTCAAGCGATCCCTTTATATTTTCCTCAAAGGAGGCGTATGCATTG
>JAUIKU010000279.1 GCA_030430675.1 Bacteroidia bacterium
TGGGTGCCCCCGGATTATCCTGAATATTGAGATCAATATTGTCGCCATGAACACCTGCTTCTACGCCCTTACCAATCACAAACATTGAACTAAGCGTACCATGGTCGGTGCCATAACTGCCATTTTGAATAATCTTACGACCAAATTCAGAGAAAATAACCGTCACCACTTTATTATCAAGGCCCAAACCTGCCAAATCATCCTGAAAAGCAGTCATAGCAGAGCCAATCCCCCCCAATAGCCCAGCATGGCGCCCTTGGGTAGTATCAAGTGGATCAACCTCGCCACCGTGTGTATCAAAGCCTCCGGTCGTCGCCATAAATATCTTGGTACGAGAGCCTCCATTCAACATTCGGGCAATAGTTTTGAGTTGATCGCCTAGATTATTGTTTGGATAGCTAACTGCATTCGTACCATTACCAAATGTTTCACTAATCCGTTGCGCATAGACATTCACGCTACTGTCGATCGACATAATGTGTTGTAACATTTCGCCATGCTCTGTATTTGGGAAGTCGGTCAAAGGAGCCCCTCCCAAGGAAGAAATCAAGGTATAAAAACCTGCTGGGTCTTGGCCAGATAAGTTGATTTCATAATTGTGCTCTTCGAAAGTATGGAAGCCCGTTGAGTTCATATTTCCGAATAAAATACCCAGTGGATCGGGCTCTCCAAGGAAAGGATTTCCGGTATAACCGGGGTATCGATCCTGAAAGAATCGACCAACCCATCCCGTAGGAACATTACTCAGGTTACCACCACTTCCAGTCAACCAATTATCGAGTGACTTAAAGTGTGACTTATTTGGTTGTGCATAGCCTACCCGCTGAACAACGGAAAGCATACCATCGTCGTACAAATCTTTAAAACCACTTAATGCCGGGTGGAGACCAATCTGCTGCGCATCTGGCAGGTTTTGGTCAAGCGTAATCAGGGAATTTTCCGGAAGGCGAATATCTGGACGGAAATTAGCGTATTCCGACATTTGATTGAGCGGAACGGTAGTGTTGATTATGTCATTTCCTCCATTCAGGAAAATGATGACCATCGAGCGGTCAGTAACTTCACAAGGATTGAGGTACAAGGGGCTGGTAGCAGCCATAGACCGCACCGGAAGTCCGCCCGCCAAAAGTGGGTAAAAGCCAAGTGCAGCTGAATTTTTTAAGAAATGTCTTCTATTCATATTTAGACAATTGATCTTTTTTCAAAAAAATGGAGCTATTCACCGACACTAAAGCGTCTGGAATTCGGGTGAGGAAACAACCGCTTCAAACAAATCTGTCAAAGCAACTTTTACCGCACTATCATCTCCTGATTGCAGATAGTCTTGCCATTCAAACATCCAGTTAATTGGACTAAGTTCGCCGAGCAGTTTTTGTCGAAAATATTCGTATCGCTCACCAGTTGGCATTTCCGGCAAGGTCAGTTCTAGCATTTGATTCACTAACTCATCAGCGTATTCTTGATGGATGAAGTTGTCTCGAAAGAAGCTTACTACATCGGCTTTAAAAGGAATCGTCCGATTATTTCTGACGGTTTTACCTTCGATAAGCGTATTGCTGATTTTGTAGCGGAAAGCAATGTTGGCCTGATCAAACCAAGATTTACTGTAGCCCGGTGCTTTATAAAACCCAGGATATCCTTCAACCGAACTTGGATAGAATGAAAAGCCCATCGTTTTGAGATTGAAATCCAGGAAATAGCGGGCTGTTTGATCATAATAACCAGGATTATCATTCAAGGTACCTAGCTGGTTAGCATCAAATAGATTAATACTGGTCAGATAAAGCTCGAGTGGAGATTTGAGTTTTCCTCCAATAATTTCATTGGTACTATCGCCATCGTCTTCATCATAAAAATGAACGCTGGTCAGCAATGACGCTAAGGTATTTTGGATGTTATAACCATCATTGTAAAGCTGGGCTCCGAGCGGCTGAATAATATCTTGCTCTATTTCGTCGGTTAGGCGGTCTGAGACAAAGAAGCGATAAAGTCTTCTGGCAAAAGATTGTGCAGTAGCTTCTTTAGCAAACACCATATCGACAAACTCCTGAAATTCACGGTACATATCTTCTACGTTATGTGCACCTGTAATTTCCTGAAAGTCAAAAGCAGCACTAAAGGTTTTATTGCCGCGGTCGTGATTGTAAAAGCCAGCAGTACCAGTAGCCAAGCCCGTTTCTGGATCTTTATTATCAAAATTACTATCGCGAAAGCCAGTAAGCACTCTGGCTGCTTGCTGTATATCGTGCTCGGTGTAATTGGTATAATTACCGTCTCCGATTTGCTCTCCTTTTAGAATGGTAAAAAGCTCCAGAAATTCGCGGGCATAGTTTTCATTAGGACTTCCTTTTTTATTGGCGTTATTATTGAGATAGCGCTGCATTTTGCTATCCAGTGACACCTTGTAGGCCAATGTTTTGACATTGCCTAATGCAAATAACTGAAAGAGTCGGACTAGATCGAATATACGCCAGTCGTTATCTATTTCTGTTACAAAAATCGAGTGCCAAAACAAGGTCATTTTGTGCCGAACTGAAGTATCGTGCAACATTTCATTGCACAGCCAAAACCAAACTGCATCGCGCTGACGACCGCCATTACCGGGGTTTTCGTCATAATTGCCAGAAGTTAGCCAAGGATTATTGTTACCATTTACCCAATCGACCGGGCCTTCAGGATGTATAAAGTCAGGAACCGTCAATAATTCCTGCACGGCCTGTACAGCCGTTTTATTCGCAAATTCTTCAATACGTTCTTTCGTTACCTGATAGGTAGCCCGGCGAAGTAGGTGAGCCGCCAGGCGCTTTCCCAGCAAGCCCGATCGCGTGTTTAATGAAGCCATTTAGATATAGTTTAGTTAGGCGGAATGAATCCGTTATTTAGCGTATTTTAGTCAAACTACATCCTGTGTTACCCCATTCAATGAGCACACGAATCCAATACCTGGATAGCACAGGGAAAGCAAAACCGGACAGTTTTTTTTGGAGAATACTACTGCCTGATCGGCAATGGGATTCTATTGCGTAACTTAGGAGTATTATATATTGGCATTGCTATTTGCCAGGGTGAGTCGTTGAATGGAAATTCTCCTTAAATATATAAATTTTATAGCTTGAAAGCTATGTGTGTATTAATTTTTATTTGGCTGATGTCTCACTTTCGTGAAATAGACTTCTTGTCTTATTATTTTATTCCTGCACTTTCAATCTGATAATCTGTGTTTGTTGTCTTGTGTTGAAGTTATTGTCTGACACCAACCAGAGCTCGCTTTTGCTACTCCCCCAGCACATTCCTTCCATATTGTCGATGCGCTTTAGTTTGCCAGATTTTATGTCATCATCGGCATTCCAGAGCAGCTGTGGCTCAAGTAGCCAGCTACGATCCAGATTTTTGCAAATATTTTCCTGGGCTACATTTTTGGCGGAAGCCAGATCAACCAGGTAGATACGGACGCTATTGCGTCCCAAATGTGGAAAGTAGGCTCTTTCCAGCACCAATAGCTTTTGGTCTTTCCAATAAACTAGTTCCGTAATACCATTACCTCCTTCTCCCAGGCTATCCAGATTGGCCAGGGGGTACGCATATTCTGCAATAGCTTGCCCGGTTTCTGCATCCAACTTGAGAATTCGGCTATTGTTGCACTTGCGTTCAGACTTTAGTGGTCGTTCAAGGCCTAGATATAGGTATTTGCCGTCAGGCGAAAAGCACATGCCTTCCAGACCGCTATTGTGTTGCATTTTGCGGTATTTCTTAGGTAAGCTAATCTCTTTTGGTTCTTGTCCATTTACCACATTTTGGAAAAGTAAGGCTTTTTTGGAGCGTTCATCACTCAGATATAATTGCCTGGTATTTGGCTGTAGCCGAATGGACTCGTTTTCGCCTTGTTCGGGTTGTAGAAAAGTAATCCCAACAAAGTCCAACTCGCTTCGCTCGTTGAGTTGTGCATGGTAGTAGCGCGCCGGAGGTTTATCAGCAATCAGATAAAACATCTGTTGAGCAGTGTCGAATTCAATGCCCGACAGGCCTCCGATTCGCGTTTCCCGAAAGGGAGCATCATGCGCAAGGATTTGAATTTGTTCAAATGAAAGTTGTAGATTTTGTGCTGGAAGCATCGTAACTGCACAAAAGAGGACTAAGGGAAGCAGGTGTCGCATCTTGGTTTATTTTAATTGAACAGCATTGTTTTCAAAAACTGCAAAAAGCGAATAATCAATCGGCTCATCCCGCATTTCGTCCATCTCGCCTTTATAGATACTTACTTTATTGCCATTAGCAATCATGAAATAACACTCCCCATAGCCCGCCCAATAGCTGAGTATAGCATGGCTGGCAGCTTCTGGAATATCATATCCTTCAAATTCGTCCGCTTCCAGTTGAAAGCAAGTTGCAATATCCGTTAGTTCATGTTGTTTATCATTGATGGCTAGGTACAACTTGGACTGTGGCATGCCCTCTTCCGTTACGCCCAATTCTTCACAGACAAATTTCGTGGTATTAATGCGTTCTGTCTCCTCCGATTCTGGTCGGATGACAGCCTCTTTGTCAATTTGTTCCTTGGCCTGTTTGGCTGCTTGCTCTGACTCACAACTCCATAAAAAACTTCCCAACAGCAATGACCAAAATAAAACTCTCATGTTGATAGTGATTTTGTGTATAAAGATAAAAAGCAAAGCCAAATGATTATGCTTTCACCTTTGCGGTAAATAAACTTCTGGAAAAATAGGAGGAAGGAATTAGCAATATGGGTACGCAATGAACCCCTTAATTATTGTA
>JAUIKU010000034.1 GCA_030430675.1 Bacteroidia bacterium
TTATTTGTTTACGTAGAACCGCAATTCCACCAGTCGGCCTTCGTCTTTAAATTTGACTTCATCTGCCAGGTGCTTCATAAGAAAAATACCCCGGCCTCCCGGCTTGTCGATATTCTCCGGTGCTGTTGGGTCCGGTAGATTCTGATAGTCAAACCCGGGACCCTGATCCTGGATGGAAAAAGTAATGATGTCCTGTTCTAGGTGGAGACTGATGGTGACATTCTTATGGTTTTGCATATCGTTTCCGTGTCTAATAGCATTATTCACGGATTCGGTGACTGCAATCATAATGTTGCCATAGATGTCGTCATTGATATTGTACTTGTCTTTGGCATTGTCGATGAAACTTTCAATAATCCTGATGTTCTCTGTAAGTGAAGGAATTTTCAGTTTGATGGAATTCATTTACAGCAGCTTTTAATTGTCCAATCTTTTGAAGTACTCGTTTACCTCCTGTTTGTAATAAGGGTTAAGTTTAGGTGGCACCGTTCGAAGTAGCTCGATTTCCTTTTCTTTAGCTTTCAGGTATTCCTTAAACTCAGGTGGCACCGTTGGCTCCTTTTTGGTGGCTTGCTCGGCTTCCCGCGCCTTGTCAAGCTCTCTTTCCCTTATTGACTTTTCCGCTTCCAGCAATCTGGTCATTATTTCCTGCTGCCGCTTAATAGTCTCGGTAGTGATCTGTTTGTTGACCAAATCTGTTTCTGTGCGCTCCATCTTTTCGATGATATCCTTATTCCCTTTCTTTCCCTTATCACCCAATTCCTGCAGGCCCTCTTCCGCTTCCTCCAATGCTCTTCGTATCATCTCCTGCTGTGCTGCAAGTTTAGCTAATTCTTCACTTAGAGCCCTCCCACTTTTACCGCTTTTTTTCAAATTTTCAATTTGCCTATTCAGCTGTTGTTGAAGTTCACTTAGACCCGGGGTGTTTTTCTGGCCTTTCTTGGGAGCGCCTCCCTGAGCCATGGCCATCTGCTGTTGCATTTGTTGCAGAACATCCCCTAAAAGCAGGGCTAAATTATTGATAGATGTCATCGTAAGTTGCTGATTACTAATGGATTGCGACTGATTTCTCTTTTTCAGGCCGTCCAGACTCTGATCCATATATTCGTTCATTTCCTTTACCTCACGGGTTACAAACGACTTGATCTGAAATACCCGGTTGGCTAATGAAAGCAAACTGTCTTCGATTACCTTGGCATCGTCTTTTAATTTCAATTGCTTTTGGGAAAGTTCTATAAACCTGGGATCACTCTGGTTGATGGATTGAAAGTCCTTCATCAGTGACTCCTGATCGAACGATAACTTTATCAGGTTGTCTTCGATGTCTCTCAGGTTATCCAGGTTTTCCTGCATCATTTCCATTTCCATACCGCTTTGCATCTGCTGCAATTTTTGATTTAACTGCTGCATGTTTTCAATGGATTGCTGCTGGGACTTTTGAGCAGGCTTTCTTTTATTATCGTTCAACTGCTGTTCACTCTCTTCCATGCTTTCTTCGATTTGCTTTTCTTCCTCTGAAGTATCATCGAAATTTTGAGAATGCTCCAGGTCCTGATTCTTTTCTCTTAGTTCATCAATCGATTCTTTAAGGTCCTGAAGATCCTGCTTCAACTCACTTTGTTGTTCCGAAAGCTCTTCGGTTTGATTTTCTTTATCACCTGTTTCTTCCATCAACTGCTGCTGCTCTTCTTTCATTTCATTCAGATCCTGCAGTGTTTCCTCCAGTTTTTGCTCGAATTGCATTCGTTTAAACAGCTCCAGCGTTCGTTCAAGCTCCTGTTCCAGGTTTTGTTCTTTATAGTCCATTTGTTCCAGCAGGTCCTGAAATGAATCGTAATTCTGCTGTTCGTCCAGAAGTTTACGCAATTCATCGTAGAGCTTTTTGGTTTCTTCATCCAGCAGTTCATCCATCAGCTCCTGAAGCTGGTCGATCTTTGTTTTTAAACTTTCACTGTACTCGTTGAATTTTTGTTTCTGGGTATTGTTTTGCTCGTTGAGTTGTTTCAACCGGTTAAGTTCCTCGGTCAACTCCTCTTTTTTATCAAGGATTTCCTCCAGCAGCTTTTTATCCTGCCAATCCAAAGTCTTTTTACTTTTAAGCCGGTTCTCGGCTTCTTCAATCTTTTTGTTCAGCTCCCTGGCATCCTGCAGACTTTGGTCGATCTGTTTTTCCGCATTCTTTGAGCTTTCATCCAGACTTTCGTTTATCTCCTGGCGGGAAGGCAGTCTGAAGGTATAATTAGAGGTCTTGGAAGCTTTGGGCCCATTGACACCATCATTGTCCCATACCTTCAAATAATAATTCACCTCATCACCCATTTGTATGTTGAGACTATCCACATTCCACTGAAAGTAGTAGTTCTGGTTGTTAGTACTTCCTTTTATGGATATGGGGATGGACTTGTATTTTGAGTCGCCTTGGCTAGAACCCGAATTAATATTGTAGTAAAGGGTTAACCTGGACAGACCGTAATCGTCGGAAATATTGCCACCGAAGACCATATAGCTAAACATGGTAGTGTCCCGGTACTGATCCAGGGTTATTTCAGGGTGCTTATCTTTGATCACATTGATCTGATATTGAATTTCTTCCTTGTTCCGACTATAAGCATTTTCTAAGTCCAGGGTATATCGATCGGACTCTGAGGCCTGCTTCTCAAATTTAAACTCCTGATTATCAGATTTTTGTAAAGTATGAACCTCATCATTTTTGTCAAACTTCAGGGTGATACCTTCGGTTTCCAAGGCTTTGAAAGTCCAGGTGATCTTAGTGCCTTCCGGGATTTGTAGGTTGCCCGTGTTCTGCAGCGATTCGTTTTGCTTTCCCAGGTATCTGGGGTAGTTCAGATCGATGTCGAAACTTTTCAGGTTGGGCCGGCTTCTCACTTCCAGAGAATAGGGATTGGAAGTGAACCCGGCAGCTTCAAATTCAAAATCAACGGCAGATTGTACCTTGTTGAAGGTAAATTCAAAAACACCGTTTTCATTTTGCAGCATCTTTACTCTCCTGTCTTTGGTAAGCAGGTACACGGTACTTGGGGCCAGATCACCGGTAAACCCCAGCTTCAATTCAAAATCTTCATTTTTGAAAGCTTCGAGGTTTTGGTTTAGTATCTGAAATTGGAACGGCGCCACTGGTTCGTATGTCTTGTTGAAGTTGATCAGCCGGGGGGTACTTTCGGTAAAGAGCTGGGGCGCAGCTAACAATACCACCACCACCACTGCTAATGGGAAAAGCAAAAACTTGAGGTATTTCCTGTTATCGGCAAAATTAATGGCTTCCACAAACGGCACTGAGGCTACTTCCCTGGTCTTTTGGGCGATACTGGCCTGTATGAGGGCATTGTCATCTGCGCTTAATCGATGAAGCTGCAGGGTATTCAGTAGCTTGTCCCCTACCAAAGGGAAATATTTACCGATTTGTCTGGCGGCTTCGTCGTCACTAATTTGTCTTTTTATGGTGAGTAACTTCCATACCGGGTCAATAATCCATATATAGCTTGCCGCTATTATCAAGACCAGGAAACCGAAAAACAAAACGGCCCGAACCGGCGTGCCAAAACGAACGGTATACTCCAGAGAATTGACCACCACATAGGAGGCGCAAAGGATACCCATGGCCAGCAAACCTCCCTTAATCAGTTTGTTCTGATAATACTTGCGTTTATATGCGCGCAGTTTATCAATGATTTGATTATATCCTGAGGCTTGTGTCATAGGTTAATAACGATACTGCCGTCACTTCTGTTGCAACCGTGGCTTTCTCTAAATTAATCAATTTGCTTCATAGTGTGGTTAACAAATGTGCTCGCATTAATGATTCTCAAAATATTCTATCAGATGCATTTTTAGCAACTTTTCCTGTTCCAGCAGGTCGAACGAGGGCAACTCCTTGATCAATTTCCAGTGGGGCCACCCGGATTCATCCAGACCCTCCAGCTGATAAAATCCCGAATAACTGAGCACTTTACAGATGGCTATATGTATTAGGTCCTGCTTTTCCTCTTTGGAAAACTCCCGGGGTCCCTGACCCAGCTCATTAACGCCAACCAAAAACAGCACGGCTTCCAAACTTTTTGGTTTCTGGTTAAATGTAGCCTCCAGGTGATTTAAAATTGCCTGCCATTGACGTTCCAGTTCAAGATCCTTTTTCAGCATTTGAGACGCGAGGTTTAGAGATTTGTACACGTAAATATATGTGATATCAAATGAATAGAATGGGCAGAGATTTTATGACCCTGATTTTTCCCGCAAATTGCAAACTGTGCGGAGGGGCCCGGGTTCGTGCAGAATCGGAAATTTGCAGTACCTGCCTGGTTTCCCTGCCCCGTGAACGAAATTATCGGGGATATAAAAACAATACTACCATGCGGATAAGAGGTATGCTTAGCTTTGAACGGGCTTTCTCATTTCTGCAATATTCCAAGAAAAGTGCGGTGCAGAGGCTTTTGCATCAGGTCAAGTACCAGGGGAATCTCTCGCTGGGTTTGCAGCTGGGTAAATGGTTTGCGGCAGAAGTGTTGTCACAGGCAGGCCATGCATTTGATATAATCGTTCCCGTTCCATTGCACCGGGATAAACTAAAGTTCAGGGGTTATAATCAGTGCCTGGTCATTGCCAACGGTATTTGTCAAATTACCGGACATAAGGTAATTGAGGCACTGGACCGTAAGCATACTGCCACTACCCAAACCCAGTTGAGCAGATGGGAGCGCTTTGAAAATACCGCCAGCGAATTCAGTTTGGAGTTTCCACCGGGAATCTGTAATAAACGGGTACTGCTGCTGGATGACATAATTACTACCGGCGCTACCATTTCCGGTTCCGCAATTCCTTTGTCCGAAGGCGGGGTTTCCGAAATAATTGTAGCTGCGGTGGCGCTTACTCAGGATATATAAAAAAAAATCCCGCCATAAGGCGGGATCCAAGGTAAATTTAAGATCTTATTAGTAATTGCTACCGGCACGTATCATGGCACATCGGAAACCAATAGTGGCAGTAGCGGAATCTTCTTCCAGAAATCTCCTGGTACCCGGAGACAACCAGTAGGCAACATCTTTCCATGATCCGCCTTTGTAAACTCTTACGTTATCACTGATCAGGGATTCGCCACCCTCGTTGTCATAATAACTGGCAGGGTCCAACAGCCCATCTCTCCTGATAGGGTTCAGGTCATCCACATCCTGGAATGACAGGGGACGATAAATATCCTGCACCCACTCATTTACGTTTCCGGCCATGTTATACAATCCGAAATCGTTAGGTGGATATTCATAGATACCGGCAGTAATCATGGCACCATCGTTCAGTTTACCAGCGATACCGGCATAGTCACCACGGCCTCTTTTGAAGTTAGCCAGGAAGAATCCCATTTCTTTTCCATAGGGATTACGCAGGGCGTGACCATCCCATGGATAAATTCTTTGGTGTGTTTGGTTTTCATCAAGCCACTGGGTTCCTACCAATGCCTGGGCAGCATATTCCCATTCAGCCTCTGTAGGAAGCCTGTAATCGGGTAGAACTACTCCTGACTCCAGGGGAATTCGACCGCCTTGTTCTGCCGGCAGGTCTTCCAGTCCGGATTCTTCCGCCAGTTTCAGATTAACCATGGCAGTTCTCCACTTACAGTAATCGTTGGCCTGTAGCCAGCTTACACCAACCACCGGGTAAAAGCGGAATCCGGGATACCGCAAATAGTGATCGACATAGCTGTCATTAAAAGCCAGCTGGCCTTTCCAAACCGTTGTATCGGGTAAGGCCGACTCATAAAATTCACGGGTAGAATCCAACTTTACGTAATATAGATACTCCAACCAGTGAATATTGGCTACTTCGGTTTCGTCCATGTAGAAGGAGGCCACTGTAACAGTTCTTTCTAGATTATCACGGGTGGTAAGAAGGTCTTCTTCGAATGAACCAAGGGTCATACGTCCACCTTCAATAAATACCAGGTTGGGCCCATCGGGCTGACCACTAAAATCATTTACCGGGAATCCGCCATCTTCATTGTAAGCCAAACCGGTAGCGGTACTGGCTTCTCCGGGGTTTTCCGCAGTGGGCTGCCCCTGGAAGAACTTGTTACAGGAAGTAGATAAAATCATGCTCAGGACCAGGATCAAGGGTCCATGCATTCTGCTCGCAATTTTCATAACCTGTTTAAATTTACCTTTAATGTAAAAAAATCGTTCAATTCATATCAATACGCATGCAATTTGGATGATTGCGGAGTAAAATTAAATTAAATACCCCCTAAAAGTCCATGGATGTAATATAATTCTCCAAAATGCAAACTCACATAACACCCTGCAATATAATTAATTCTCAAACACCCTAATTATTGTGTTTTTGAGTTAAAATTTGAGCCTGGTTTACTCTGGACAGCAAAGTTTTGGCTGCCCCTATCCCCTGTACTTCTGAAATGATCAACACCAGCCGGTTGCGGGTTTCTTTAAGCCGGCAGCGCCGGGGATGTTGCCCTACAAAGCTCAGTATCTTTCCAAACACTTCAGACTGGTAATAGGTTTCATTTTTGGAGGGCAGCAGGTGACATTTCATGGTGGAGTTCTTTAGTATTAATTTCTCGCAACCAAGATTCTGGGCCAACCAACGAAGTCTAACCGTTTCGATAAGGTCCAGTACTTCCGGCGGCATGGGTCCGAAGCGGTCCGTCATGGATTTGGCAAACCTGGTGACAGCTTCCTCATCTTCCAGATTATCTAACTTGCTGTATAACTGTAGTCTTTCCGATACACTGGTCACATAATCGTCGGGGATCAGCATCTCCAGATCGGTTTCTATATTACAATCCTGCGACTTAATAACTTCCAGCTTAGGGAGCTCCGACTGGAACAGATCCTTGAACTCATCTTCTCTTAATTCTTTGACGGCCTCGTCCAGGATCCTGTGGTACATTTCAAAACCAAGGTCAGAAATAAACCCGCTTTGCTCCTTTCCCAGAAGATTTCCCGCACCTCTGATGTCAAGATCCCTCAATGCTACCTTGATACCGGCACCGAGGTCGGAGAATTCCTCCAGGGTGTTCAATCGCTTTCGGGCATCTGCTGTAAGCTGAGTGGGTGGCGGAGTTAACAAATAACAAAATGCCTTGCGGTTGGATCGTCCCACCCTGCCGCGCAGTTGGTGGAGGTCAGACAGACCAAACATGTGGGCCTGGTTGATGATGATGGTATTGGCATTGGGTATATCCAAGCCCGACTCTATAATATTGGTGGAAAGCAATACATCGAATTCGCCATTGATAAAGGCAACCATTACTTTTTCCAATTTGGCCCCTTCCATTTGTCCATGCGCTACTGCCAGCCTGGCATCGGGAACCAAACGCCTCACTATGCTGCCCACTTCCTCGATGTTGGCTATTCTGTTGTGAACGAAAAATACCTGTCCGCCCCGCTGGAGTTCGTAACTAACGGCATCCCTGATGATCACATCGTTAAAAGCATGGATCTCGGTGGTAACCGGCTGACGATTGGGTGGGGGAGTGGAGATAATGCTGAGATCGCGTGCTCCCATCAGGGAGAAATGCAGCGTCCTGGGTATAGGTGTGGCTGTCAGTGTAAGGGTATCTACATTTACTTTTAGTTCCTTTAGTCGTTCCTTGACCGTCACCCCGAACTTTTGTTCTTCATCTACCACCAGCAAACCGAGGTCTTTGAAAACCACATCCTTACTGACCATACGATGGGTGCCTATCAGGATATTGGTTTTGCCCTCAGCAGTGCGCTTAAGTGTTTCCTTGATTTCCCGGGTAGTCTTAAACCGGTTGATATACTCGATCTCCACCGGAAATTCCGACAAGCGTTCGCTGAAGGTACGGTAGTGTTGCATGGCCAGGATGGTAGTGGGTACCAGTACTGCCGCTTGCTTGCCGTTAACCACACATTTGAAGGCAGCTCTGATGGCAATTTCGGTTTTGCCAAATCCCACGTCACCACAAATCAGGCGGTCCATGGGATGGGGCTCCATCATATCACCTTTGACCTCATCGGTAGCTTTGGCCTGGTCCGGTGTGTCCTCATATAAAAATGAAGATTCCAGTTCCGCCTGTAAAAAGCCGTCGGTGTCAAAGGCAAATCCGGCAGTGGCTTTGCGTTTGGCGTATAGCTCGATAAGGTCCCTGGCAATTTCCTTTACCTTGCTTTTGGCTTTTTTCTTTTTAGTCTCCCATTCCTGGCCCCCAAGCTTGTTTACTGCTGGAACCACTCCTTCTTTACCACTGTATTTTGAGATTTTATGTAAGGAATGTACACCGACATAAAGCAAATCATCGTCTTTGTACACCAATCGCAGCGCCTCTTGTTCCTTGTCTCCAACCGGTACTTTTTCCATACCTGCAAAACGACCGATCCCGTAATCGATATGTACTACAAAATCCCCCACGTTGAGCGTTCGGAGCTCCTTAAGAGTGAGTGCCTTGGACTTGGAGTACCGGGGGCGTGACTTGTATTTATGAAACCTGTCGAACAATTGGTGGTCTGTAAAACAGAGAATTCTCAACTGATGATCAATAAAACCAGCTCTTAAACTGAGGTTCAGTTCGTTGATCAACAGATCGGGATCCAGTTCTTTAAAAATTGATTTCAGACGGTCCAGCTGGGCCGGGGATTCGGCAGCCAGTATGCATTGATATTGTTGATCGTGATAGTTTCGAAGCTGCTGGGCAATAAGATCAAAATTCTTGTGAAATGAAGGCTGCGCTTCGGTTTCAAACTTTAGCTCTTGTGCTACTTTTCCGTGCACCCGGTTGCCAAATTGAATGATAGTAAAACCCCGCAACTGTTTTTTTACGGATTCTGCGGTTTCAAAAAGGGCTGCGGGCTCGGACATAACCCCGGTACCGTCGCTGGCTCCCAGGTTCTTGCGGTAGGTCTGCAGGGCATTTTCGAAATTGTCCTGGCAAATGTCGATGAAAGTGCCCTGGTCCTTCAACCATATATTGGTATTGCCGGGTAATAGCTCAAAAAAAGACTGCCTGGTTTCATGGGTCAGCACCGTTTCAATGTTGGGAATAATACTTACTTTCAACAATGGGTCGACGGAAAGCTGGTTGCCGGGATTGAAAGTTCGAATACTTTCAATTTCGGTACCAAGAAACTCTACGCGAAAAGGAAGTTCATTGGCGAAAGAGAAGACATCAATGATACCGCCTCGTATGGAATATTGCCCGGCCTCATAAACGAAATCGGTCCTTTCAAATCCATACTCCTGTAGTTGATGATTGATGTCATTGATTTCCAGGTTGGCTCCCACCGCCAGGTTCAATGAGTTAGAAACCAGCGATTGTTTATTGATCACTTTCTCTGCCAGGGCCTCAGCATAGGTAACAATATGCATTTGGTCTTCCTGAGCGTGAAGGATGCGATTCATGATTTCGGTTCGCATCAATACATTAGCGTTTTCCACTTCCTGATACTGATAGGGCTTTTTATAGGAAACGGGGTATAACATTACCTCCCTGTCCAGTAGATGTTGCAAATCATTTTGAAAATATGCCGCCTGTTCCCGGTCGTTGAGAACATACAACTGAGAGTTGTTGACACTTTCGGATACGGAAGCAGCTATTACCGCATCTAAACTTCCCTTTAGCCCTTTTACGGCAATACCCGGCTGATTCCCCTGATTTAGTCTTGCCACCAAAGTCTGAACCAGACTGTCCTGAATATAGTTATTTAAGAAAGCGCCGATTTCCAACCGATTAAAATTTAGGGGAACAAAGGTAAAAAAATAAAAAATCCAGTAGCTAGAATGACACTTTAATTACTTTCTTTTACTTATATTTATGATTACCACTTCGGTAAATGCAAATGGTTCTGGAAATATGGATATAGGTTCAGCCATCAAAATTTGCCGAAAAGTAACACTAAACATCTAAATGCAGCCACGTAAGAACACTAAAGCCCAGCATCGGGAGAGCAGCTTTCAGCAGATTGAAAAGATGCACCCCTACAAAATGCTGCTGTTGCTGGGTATCTTGGGTATTGCCATGATCTTTCTGTTCCTGGTTATTGCCTATAGTGTAAGCATTAACCACAATCATCTGGCGGAAATTCGGTTACCGAGGATAATTACACTGGGTACCATTGTGCTTCTGGGATCCAGCATAGCTTTAAATATGGCGGTTAAGGCGTTCCAGGACGATAACATGAGGCAGTTAAACTTTATGATTTTTCTGGTGATGCTGATGGGAGCTATTTTTACAGGCTGTCAATTCCTGGGGTGGCTGGGGTTAAAGGAAAGTGGTGTATTTCTCACCGGTCATTCCTCCGGAACCTTTTTGTACGTTATCAGTGGTTTACACCTGATCCACTTATCCGGTGGTATGATCCTTTTGGTTTTGGCTTTTGCCAAGAGCTACCAGGTACGCCGCGACCCGGTGAAAGCATTGATTATGGTTACCAATCCCTTCGATCGACTAAGGCTGGAGCTGCTCACTGTCTACTGGCACTTCCTGACAGCATTGTGGCTGCTGTTGTTCTTCTTTTTCCTGTATACATTTTAGGAGTTCTAATCCAGACGTCTATGACTATATCCGGATCCACTGCAAGGATTCACGGATAAGATTGCCGAATACCTTCATTTGTTCCGCGGGAAACTGAGTCATAAAGCCATTGGCCATTTCGAATGGAACTCCGGTATGAATTGCCTGTGAGAAGGTACCAAAGATCAGTACCAAAGCGGTAAAAATACCTAACCAGAGTACCAGGGTTTTTGTAGAATATTTGCCAGCTTGTTTCATGACGGTTGCGAATTACAACTATAATAGCCAATGTCATGCCAAAGTTTTAAATACCCATAAATAGCCAGGAATGATACATTTGCTGGTTCCAGGTGTTTGGAATTGATCGGATTCGAACAGATGTTTCCATAAAAGCGAACATTTCAAATCAAATTCTTTAACAGTCGAATACCCAGCTGATGCAGGTCCGGATCCTTGTTTTCAATCAGATGATAAACGAAAACAATTTCCTCGAAGAAAAATGGGCCCAGCTTGATTCTTTCCAGCAGCTCGTTCTCATGATAGGGACCGTATGAAGTTTCATTGCGGTCGGTAGTATAATAAACTAACCAGTACCCACTGGCAGTTTCCCGTAAATACATTTCAAAGTATTCCATTGGAAACAATGAGTCGAAATCGAAGTATGATTCCAGGAAGAGCAGTTTCTTTTTCATAGATCCACAAACCCTGCAAGTTGCCCAGGTATATTAAAAATAAGAATACTTACTTTCGCTAAAAATAAACTCAAAGATTAATGAAGGTGTTGATATTGTCGTGGAAAAATTGTGGAAAATTTTGAATACAGGAATTTGAAAGCAAGGAAAGTAACTGGTACTTTAATTACATCAAGCGAAGGCTTAGGCAGGTTGGCCATTAAAAGCAGAAATGGGTATGGAAGTGAAGTTGTTTAGCTACAATGTGAACTTTGATACCAATTTCAGTACCTCAAAATTGTCTCACGAAGATGATAAGCGGTACTGCCTGCGGGTTTTAGCTCGGCGTGTGATCTTAACTACGGTTTTTATCATGCGAGCGGGGGCACCTCTACCCAAGAAGTGCTCCCGTTTTTTATTTCATGGGGCTGGTTAAGTATTTTGCCGGATCGCCGGTTTCAGAACTCCAATATTCCCACAATATCTTCCTGCAGGAACTTTCCTCCGGGGGCTCGGCCGGTATAATCAAAATTTAACCAGATCACGCCATTCTGGTCCACGTGGTAATAGATGCTTTTCTTTTTCGATTCCTTGGTAAACAGTTTATGCCGAATGAGAAAAGTGGCATTGTCCAGTTGATCCTTGGAGCCAATTTTAAGTTCGGGATAGATATGATGTGTAGTTCTTACCAGACGTACTTCGGAACCAACGAACTTGAGGCAGGCGGCCATTAGAATAGCGTGATCATCGCAGTCCCCATTGAATTTCCCGTCTATCTGTTGTTGGCTGATAGTCTCATCGGCAGAGGCAAAATACTCCTCACCGGCAGGATCCGACACATATACCCAATTGTTGTTTATTTCTTTAAAGATGGAAAAGCTCTGGATCAAACTGCGGTTATCCTTATTCACATGGTCCTGAAAATGCTTGGTGCCGATTTTAACGGCAAACTTCCTGACTTCTGGCGCCTGCTGATGCACTGCCTCTGCCACTTTGTTGGCATCCTGGAAGGGTTCATAATCTTCTGCCATTAATGGGACTGCCACCGGGTTATTCTGAAGATTGTAGAGCGTAACCACATAGTCCTGAAAGGCATCCTGAAAACTGTAGCCTCCACGGGCACTATTTATGATAATGGAAGTCAAGCCCAACGCCAATAAGATTAGTACCAGGTGCTTTAATCTGATAACAATGTAGATCGACAGGCCAACTACCAGGATGGAAAAAAGCAAATGTTCCAGGTGGATGCCTGCGCCCAGCGGAATATTTATTTCCGGTAGATGTGGACTTAGTAAAAAGAAAAGGGGCAATGCCAGGATAACCGCCACCAGATAAAGCAGGATGTTGGTGACAAAAGAAAAATTTCTGGTCTTTATTCTACTGTAAAACTTCCCAAGCATCCCAAACAGATATTCTCACTCCGTATTCAAACATAACAATAACGAGAGAGCTGGTATATGTATTGTTTTTTTATCTTTCCAGTTAGTAAAAAGTACGGAAGTGGCTAACCCGTCTGGCCTGGCTGATCTTTAACTGGCCTTGTTTTTAATCTCATCATGACATTCACTTTGGAAGCGTTTTGCTTGATGAGATAACTGCGGAGCTCTTCCGGATTCTCGTAGGTCCAATCCATGATATCAGTGGCATCCGGTTGTTGAAACAGCAATTGATCTTTGGCAAATCGAATATGGATTCCGTAATACCATCCAGTATGTACTTCTCCATTCAATTTATAGGAGAGATAGAATCTATGTACTTTAATTCCCTCGGAATGCTGCTCCATATTGCCTACGGAGACCAATTATAGTCCACCTTTAGTATTCAAATAAATTGAATTTAAAGATCAATCAAAAATAAAATCCCAGAATAAATAAAAATAGTCCTCAGAATACCATACTGAGGACTACTCAAAGAGTTATTGAATTGTTCTATTTGGCGCTAACGGTAAAATCAAAGGTTACGTGCTCCCAGGCAAAAACAACCTTTCCATTATCGTCCACTTCAAACTTTAACTGCTCCTGAACGCTGGACAGTTTTTCAGGTTTGACCGTTATTCTCAGGGCATCTTCATCCGCATTGTAATCATAGGCACCCCACTGGTCGGGTTTCTTATTGAAGATCACGGTCCATTCCTTTTCTTCAGGGATGGTAAAAAGGGCATATTTGCCTGCTGGCAATGACTTTCCCTCAATGGTTACATCCTTGTTAACGCTAAAAGTAGTGGCTTCATTGGCACCTGTTCTCCACACCTTACCATACTTTTCCAGGTTTTCAGACCCGCTACCAAAGATTTTCCTTCCCTTTACTGACGGCGCCCCGTAATCAATCACAATATTTACATCGCCCGCTTGGCCACTGGCTGTGCGCGGAGGGCTTGGTCTTTTTGATTTATCATTCTGCGCCATGGCAAAATGTCCACAAATAACCACCAATAGACCTGTTATTAAAAAATAGCTTAGCTTTCTCATCAGATATTTGTTTTAGTACTTCAGAATGTTTCACGAAAGAATTAGACCGAATGTTTCAGTCGATATAACCGCACAAGTTACCAAAAAGCTATCAAAGTCCTGCAAGCAGCTTACACCAAATTATCTGCTATGATTGGTATTTCGAGTGTTTGATTTTGCTGGCCAGCCAGTGCTTAAAATCCAGATAATCCAGTTGCGATTCATCTATCAATTGAGGGTCATCGAATAGCCGGTTGTGAGCCTGAATAAATAATTCTACATGGAGGGCAATGGGCTGGGTACTAAGTCTGGAAAAAAGCTTGAGCAGTATCCGCTCAAACTCCAATAGCTTCCCCCTCTTTTGTAAAAACCGTCGACTGGCATTCACAGCGTATTTCATCACGGTGGTATTTCCCAGTTCGTAGTGAATAATCAAATTCAGGAATTGGGCATAGCCTACCACGTCGGCCCTTTTACTATTATAACGATGGCCCAGCACCACATTAATATCTTTTAACGCCGCCTTTAGTTCCGCTACCATAAAATACAAATAGGCAAACTGGTAATGTAGCAGGATGCGGTAATCTTCAGGGATGCGGCCTTCGTTGCTGTGCAGGAATTTACGTACCTGGGGGATCATTGCCACGCCCTGGTCGAATTGACCTGAATCGCGATAAGTTTCCAGTTCCACATTGTAGGTCCTTACCAGTAACTTCATGCTAAACGCCCTGCTGCTGCCATGGTGCAGCTTTCCGGGGACATTTCTAATCTTTTGCAGAATTGCCGGAACCTCAGCATGCCTGCGTTGATTCAAATAATGCCCAATTTTGTTGTTGAGGGCAGAAACATAGGACCCCGGGTCCTGCTTCAGGCGATGAGGATTCTCTTCGAGGTACTCCACCAGTTGGTCGATGGATGCTTCTGCAAGATCCGGGAACCCGGAAACTGTATCCCGGATGTACCTGAGATGGAAATACAATATCCGGGCTCTGTGGGTTTTGGCCATGCGGTTATTTTCCAACAGGGGGTGCTGTGACAAGGCATCGGGCCCCGGGCTACCATTGACTCCAATGGCCATTTCCCAATATCTGTTTTCATTGGTTAGGTTGTTTAGTATCTCCCTTTCCTTTTCAACAATGGCCTCCAGCAGGGACTGGCTTTCAGCAGCACCCTGCATATTCAAAAGTACCCTGCGTTTCCATTGTATTACTTCCAGTAGCGCCCTTTGATCGTCAATGCGATATGCCAGTCTTTCCGCCTTTTTCAGGGATTTAATACAATTGGTGAACAAGTCTCTCTTAAACAAAATCTCCACATCTGTCAGAGTGGCCCTGATCTGTGCCGGCACCGAATGGTTCAGGTGATAACTGCGGAGGCTTTTTAAGATCAATTGACTTAAATAATTCTTGACCACATGAAGTTGCTGCATAAATGACCTTCCCGATATTTTTGAGTTGATCCTCGACTCATCATAGGCATCTAATTGGTCCAATATTTCAAACAGCTCCAGATAGTTTTGGCGATTACCCTGGCGGCCAGCAGCCAGTTTGAAGTAGCGCTTCTCACTTTTGGTTAGCGATTTAATTAATAAAAAAAGGGTATCAATTTTGGCCATAGAAACCGAAAACTATGTACCTAAAATAGACTAAAACAGTAATTATTCAAATAAAAAGCTCATTTTAGAAATGTACAAATAACGATTTTTTGGCTAAAACCTGACACTAGTTTCTCGTATACTCACATATCAACGATACTAACTTAAATTCAACATCATGGCAAACGCGATTAACTGGTTTGAGATTCCGGCAAAAAATCTCGATAGAGCATGCAACTTCTATAGTGCAGTGTTGAGTAGTGAAATTCACCGGGAAGAGATATCCGGTTTAAGAATGGGATTTCTGCCCCATGGGCAGCAGGAAGTGGGGGGCGCTTTGGTGGAAGGTGACGGATATGTACCATCAGATTCAGGTCCATTGGTCTACCTCAACGGAGGGAATGACCTGGCAGACCCTCTGGGCCGGGTTGAGCAGGCGGGGGGTACACTGATAATGCCCAAAACCAAGGTCTCGGATGAGATAGGATATATCGCGGTTATTAAGGATACAGAGGGTAATCGTATAGCCTTTCATTCACCAAATTGATTCAACCAATCTCCGCCGGATATTTTCCGGCGGATTAATCTCTTCTTACCATGGCCTACTTTACCAAAGACTTCCTTCAATTCTTTAAAGACCTGGAAAAAAACAACCACAAACAGTGGTTTGATCAAAACAGGAAACGTTATAAAACATCTGTAAAAGACCCTTTTTATGCTTTCGTAGATCATATGATATTGCTGATCAATGAAAGGGACCCCACGGTACGGATTACAGCAAAGGATGCCGTAATGAGGATCAACAGAGACATCAGGTTTTCACCGGATAAAACGCCTTATAATATACACTATGGGGCTATTATCTCCTCCGCCGGCAGAAAGGACAAATCGGTTCCCGGTTTTTTCATCCGCTTCAGTCCCAAGTACCTTGGACTATTCGGTGGAGCGCATGGAATTGATAAGGAACAATTACATAAAATTCGCAGTGCTATCGCCACGGATATAGGGGCATTCCAAAAACTCATTAACAACAAAGCATTCAAGAGCAGGTATGGAGAAATCAAGGGGGAGCAGCACCAGCGTATTCCCGTGGAATTTAAAGAGGCATGGGAAAAGGAACCTTTACTGGCTAACAAACAGTTTTACTATATGGCGGAACTTGATCCCAATGTTATCACCGATGATGATTTGCCTCAAAAACTAATGGCATACTGGGAAGCAGCGAACCCTGTGAGAGAATTTCTGACCAGGGCACTGGCAAAATAAAACATCAGTAAAAACTAAAGGAAAAGTCGCCTGCAGAAACCTAAATATGTTATATCTTAGATCATTATCCGAGATTGATAATGGAAAGAAATATCTATTAACACCGCTTGAAAGTCAAAAAACCCGATAATAATGAGAACTCTTTTAACCTTGGCGATAGTCCTGCTGGCTATTAATTTAAGGGCCCAGGAAGGAGCGTTGACCACAGAAGAAAAAAATGAAATTTCCCAACATCTGCAGCAGAGCTGGCAGCATCTTGATGAAATAGTTTCTCCACTATCGCAGGAGCAATGGCATTACAAGCCTGTGGACTCCGTGTGGTCCATAGCGGAAATTTCCGAGCATCTTGAAAAAGCTGAAAGAGAGCTGTTTGGCCTGGTATCGAGTCAGCTTACCAGTTCAGAGCCACAACCGGAAAAGGCCGGTGAGGCAAGTGGGAAGACCAAGGCAGTTATGGATGCCATCACATCCAGAGATCACAAGATAAAAACCAGGCCCGAGCTGGAACCTTCCGGTAGTTATGAAACACCGCAGGTTTTCCTAACCAGCTTTGAGCAGTTAAGACAGGAAAGCATTGACTACGCCAACAACACCGAGGATAAGTTGAGGCATTATTTTATACCTTTTGGTCCTTTGGGGGAATTGGATGGTTACCAAATTCTGATGTTTATGTCGGGCCACCTTGAGCGCCATATACAACAAATGGAGGAAGTTATGAATGATCCGAATTATCCTTCGATATAAGATATGCTGAATTACCCGCTTTTAAATCCAATAGTTAGAATTCCGGTATTTTCGACTCTGCCTAAAAGCTCCTGGACTGTGGGCTTTGCTATTTCCCTGTGCTCCTTCCTGGGGATAACCGCCCAGAATGGGGGAGATCTTTATTTCGAGCAATACGACCCGCCTTCAACCCTGGTGGTGCCGGAACATCCTGTCACCAAAGCCAGATATCCGTTTATTGATGTACACAATCATCAATTTGGAATGCCCAGTCAGGACCTGGCAGCATTGGTGCAGCAGATGGACCAGATTAATATGGGTATTATGGTTAATCTCAGTGGCAGGGGAAGGGGAGAGACCAGTCACCTCGATGGAGCCCTGGGGAATATCAGCAGCTCCGACCTGGATTCACGGCTGGTGATATTTACCAATATTAACTTTTCCGGAATAGATGATCCCGAATGGGGGACCAAAGCGGCAAAACAACTGGAAGAGGATGTTAAAAAGGGTGCCAGGGGACTTAAGATCTATAAAAGTCTGGGCTTGAGGAACACCGATGCTCAGGGCAATAGAATTCCTGTAGATGATCCCAGAATTGACCCTGTTTGGGCCAAATGCGGTGAACTGGGTATCCCGGTATTGATTCATTCCGCCGATCCCGCACCGTTCTGGCAGCCACAGGATCAGAATAATGAAAGATGGCTGGAGTTGAAACTCAGACCAAATCGCAAAAGGTCAGATACCGACCCTGCTCCCTGGGCACAGATCATCAATGAACAACACAATGTATTTCGCAAGCATCCCAATACAACCTTTATAAATGCGCACTTCGGATGGTACGCCAATGACCTGGCTACCCTCAGCGGTTTGTTGGAAGAGTTTCCAAATATGATGATAGAGTTTGGGGCGGTGATCGCTGAATTGGGCCGGCAGCCAAGGTTCGCCCGGGAGTTCTTTATTAAATACCAGGACCGGATCATGTTCGGGAAGGATGCCTGGAACCCGGAAGAATATTATACCTATTTCCGGGTGCTGGAAACAGACGATGAGTATTTTCCCTATTATAAGAAATATCATGCATTCTGGAAGATGTACGGGTTGAACTTACCCGACGACGTATTGAAGAAAGTGTATTACAAGAATGCATTGAGAGTTATCCCGGGTCTGGATGCCAGTATTTTCCCCGAGTAGTATTTTGGGTTAACTTATGAATTCATGGACATTGCCATAAGTATTTTTTTGGGGATTGGATTGGCGGCGGCAGTGGGGTTCCGGATCTTCCTGCCATTCCTTATCATCAGCCTGGCCGCTCAGTTTGGTGGGATGGAGTTGTCCAGTGGTTTCGAATGGATTGGTACCCGGCCAGCCCTGATTCTCTTTGGTACCGCGGCTCTTTTTGAGGTTCTTTCCTATTACATCCCGCTGTTCGACAACCTGCTGGATGCCATTACCGCACCCCTGGCGGTAGTATGCGGCAGCCTGGTAATGGCCTCAACCATGATCGAACTAGCCCCCTGGATTAAGTGGACCTTAGCGATAATAGCAGGTGGTGGCACCGCCGGATTGATTAAAGGTACCAGCTCCACTACCAGGGCGGTAAGCAGTGTCACTACTGCCGGACTGGGTAATTCGCTAATAGCCACTATCGAAGCTATAGGCAGCCTGGGGCTATCGGTGCTTTCAATATTTATACCGGTACTGGCCGTGGTGGTGGTGGTAGTGTTGGTATTGTTGATAATCAGAAAGCTGCCTCAGTTCCGGGGTTCACCATAAGCCCAGGGCAATTTGCAGTAAATGACGACGTCGGTTGGTAGCATTTTTTGTCTTATGGACGTTTGCTAAAGGAATCTCCTGCGATACCGCGTTAATTCCCTCTAAATGGGCCGCTGTGGTAATGTTGCTGCCGTTTCTTAACTGCTGAAGCAGGTGCTCAGCAGCATTTTCTTCCCACTTTTGCTTTGTTTTTGCGTCCAGTCCCCGGGTGGCGTCCTTATATGCTTTCAAAATTTCATAGCCGACCGGTTCTACGTTGAAAATGATTCCGTCTATGGCGATACGTCGGGTCATGGTATTGATTATTTTCCAATTTCTCTAAAGATGTTTGCCTACTGCTAATAGTTGCATCTTTCCCATAAAAAATTCAAAACCACCAGTCCAATGATTTACCTTACAATATAATTCAACGGAAGTAACCACATGATGACTCAAAGATGTAAATGGGTAACAAATGGCTCACCTCAGTATATCGACTATCACGACTTGGAATGGGGCGTTCCGGTACATGATGACCGGGTGTTATTCGAATTTTTAATCCTGGAAGGCGCCCAGGCCGGATTGAGTTGGAGCACTATTTTAAATAAACGTCAGGGTTACCGGGAGGCTTTTGCACAATGGGATTTTGAAACGGTAGCTGGCTATGACGAGACAACGATTTCGAAGCTGTTAAATAACCAGGGTATTGTTAGAAATCAATTGAAAATCAGATCTACAGTAACTAATGCACAGAAATTTATCGGAGTAGTGGCCGATTATGGCAGCTTCGACCGTTATCTGTGGTCGTTTGTAGATGGAAGGCCCATTCAAAACCATTTCAAATCAATTTCGGAGGTGCCGGCTAAAACCCCACTGTCGGATAAGATCAGCAAAGACCTGCTCGGTAAGGGCTTCAAGTTTGTAGGTTCCACCATTGTTTATGCCTATATGCAGGCAGTGGGCTTGGTAAATGATCATACGGTGGATTGTTTTAGGTACCGCGAACTTTCGTGATCTGTCGCCCTACAGATTTCTTACCAAAGTTTTCTTTGACAATGTGATGCTCCACATTCCTATCAGCTCCTGTTCATCGAAAACAGGTTTGGTATAGAGGATGTTTTGTGAGGTGTTTTGTACATTGTCTCCCGGCATTTCACCTTGTTGTGCACTGTAACTGTAGGCATCCAGCAGCGCGGCTTCCGCCTGGGTGAGTCCACCCGATTGTTCCACTGTAACCATTTTAATACCCAGGTGCCCCAGATTGCTGTTCAGAGAATCAAGCCTGTGCTCACCACTTTGATTGGTCCAAAAGGAGGGATCAGTGGTCTGTGCCTCAAGCTGACTGATTATCTGTCTGCCCTGGTCGAAGGCAGCGGCTAGTATTTCCTCCTCGGTCACCCTCTTTACCCGGTGGTCATCCAGGCCCTCAATCAATTTTTCCCGGTTGGCCTGTTGTTCACCGGGATCACCGCAAGCCAATAGCATGGCTATACCCAAATAGATTAATCCGAAATTGAGCTTCATGGTCTAAAATTAGTGAAAGCTCAGGTCCTACCAAAAGAGGCTGTTCAAATAAACAGAATGCCAAATCCTGCTTTGCAAACATTTTGTTAATTTTGGGCAACTTCACTAAGATGTTAGACAAACTACAAGCCATTGAGGACCGATTCGAGGAGGTGGGCCAGCTGATCGTGCAGCCAGATGCTACTTCCGACATGAAGAAATACACCAAGCTTTCCAAGGAGTACAAGGACCTGCAGAAGATCGTTGACAAATATCACGAGTATCAAAATGTTCTGAGCAATATAGAAAGCGCCAAAAGCGTGCTCACCACCGAGAAAGACCCGGATTTCAGGGAACTGGCCAAGGCGGAATTGGATGACCTGGAACCTCAAAAGGAGCAGATCGAAGAGGTACTCAAAACCATGCTGATCCCCAAGGATCCCAATGACAGTAAAAATGCGGTGCTGGAAATAAGAGCTGGAACTGGTGGTGATGAAGCGGCAATATTCGCCGGTGATTTGTTCAGAATGTACCAGAGGTTTGCCGAAAAATCGGGTTGGAGACTGGAGGTGCTTGACCTTACCGAAGGCACCAGCGGAGGGTTCAAAGAGATCATCAGTATGGTTACGGGTGAAGATGTGTACGGGAAGCTCAAGTATGAATCGGGCGTTCACCGGGTGCAACGTGTTCCTACTACGGAAACCCAGGGGAGGGTCCATACCTCTGCCGCCAGTGTGGCAGTGTTACCGGAAATGGATGAAGTAGACGTTGAGGTCAACATGAATGATATTCGCAAGGATACTTTTTGCTCTTCAGGTCCAGGTGGTCAAAGTGTCAACACCACCTATTCGGCAGTGAGGCTTACCCATATTCCCACCGGGTTGGTGGTTTCCTGCCAGGATGAAAAGTCTCAATTAAAGAATCTTGATAAAGCGCTGAAAGTTTTGCGTTCCCGTTTGTATGAGATCGAGTTGCAGAAGCATCAGGAAGAAGTAGGGGCTCAGCGCAGGTCGATGGTGGGCAGCGGGGACCGGTCCGATAAAATCAGAACCTATAATTACCCCCAGGGAAGAGTTACTGATCACAGGATTGGTTATTCCGTACATAACCTGCCCACGGTGATGGATGGCGAGATTGGAGATTTTATCGAGCAGTTGCAAATAGCCGAGAATGCTGAAAACCTGAAAGAGGGAACGGAATAAGCGGTGAAGGCGCTGCAATTCTGGTTGTTTTGTTTTATACCCCTGTGGATGCTGACCTTTTGCACTCCGTCGGAGGAAGAGATCACCATGGATCCCGGTGCCCAGCTGCAATTCTCTACAGACACGGTCTTTTTTGATACGTTGTTTACAGATACCGTAAGCTTTACCAAACGATTCAGAGTGTATAACCCACAGCGCAATGCAGTTAGATTAAGCAGTATTACATTGGGCGGGGGTGATAACTCAACCTTCAATTTGGCGGTAAACGGTAAATATGGAAGAAATTTTCAGGATCAGGTTATTCTTGGTAAGGACAGTTTGCTGGTATTGGTGGAGGTAAACATTCCCTCCAGGGATGAAAACACCCCATTTCTGGTAGAAGACTCAGTAGTTTTTGTAACCAATACCAATCTCCAGACAGTCAACCTGGTGGCCTGGGGGCAGGAAGCATATTTTTTTCGAAGTGATAGTATCATCACCTGTAATACCAGTTGGCCGGCTGACAAACCCTATGTGCTCTATGGCTCGGTGCTGGTTGATAGTCTTTGTGAGTTGGTGGTGGAGGAAGGTGCTGAAATCTACCTCAACCGGGGAGCATCCATGTTTGTGGCGGGCACGTTGAAGGTAAATGGTACCGCCAATCAACCGGTGTTGTTCAGTAACGTGCGACTGGACCTGCAAAATGCACCGGGACAATGGACCGGAATTGTACTGTTGGAAGGGAGTAAAGACAACCGCATCGAATATGCATCCATCAGAAATGCAGAATTTGGTTTGCGGCTGGGAACGCCAGACAACGATACCATAGCAGACCTGGTGATAGCCAACTCCATCATAGAGAACATGTCGAGTTACGGCATACTGTCTTTTACCTCCGACCTCAGGGCAGAAAACCTGTTGATTAACAATTGTATAAATGCTCTGGCCGGTCATTTTGCAGGGGGGCACTACATTTATCAGCACTGTACTTTCGCCAACTATTCCATTGGGATTTTCAACGAAGCTCCGGCGCTGATATTTACCGATAACCTGGAGCTGGCAGACGGATCGCTGTTGCAGGCAGATTTATATGCCCAATTACAAAACAATATCATTTGGGGCGACTACCAGGATGATGAGGAGTTGCAGTTTGTCCCTTCCCAGGGGCCTAGTTTTCAGGTGCTGATTGAGCACTCGCTTATTCGCAGTGAAGATGAGGATTTTGATATCAATAACAACATATTGGGGACTGATCCCGGGTTGCCAGGATTCGTGGACCCCTCCATGTACAACTACCAGTTGGATACCCTGAGCCCTGCCAAAGATCGGGGCCGGGATCTATCAATAGATATTGATTTACTGGGTAATCCCAGGGATATGTTACCCGACCTGGGCGCCTATGAAAGGATAGAATAGCTATGAAGATTTATCAGAAGGAAGTTCGACTGCCGGCATTTCCCCGGGGTTTTCACCTGATTACTGATATAATTGGGAAAGAGTTCAAAGAGATCCCGGCCATAACCAGTGGAATGCTGCAAGTTTTCATTTGCCATACTTCTGCCAGTCTATGCATCAACGAGAATGCCGATCCCACAGTCCGGGAGGATTTTGAAAGCCATTTTAATCAGATGGTGCCGGAGAACATGCCCTATTACCTGCACAACTACGAAGGACCCGATGATATGCCTGCACATATCAAAGCGGCATTGCTGGGAGCCAGTGTGCAAATACCCATTACCAGGGGAAAGCTGAACCTTGGAACCTGGCAGGGAATTTTTCTATGTGAGCACCGCGATCAAGGAGGATCCCGGCGGCTGGTACTAACTGCCTTTGGGGTCTGAATTGTACAAATTGGGCAATTCAACGGTAAATGTAGTGCCTTCGCGTGCAGTAGAATGGACTCCAATGGACCCCTGTAGCTTTTCTACGGTTTCTTTTACGATATACAGTCCCAGCCCGGAGCCTTGGGAGTCTTCGGTGGCCCGATAGAACATTTCAAAGATGTTTTCTACATGCTCCGGATGGATTCCCCTGCCATTATCGGATACTTCTATAATTGCCTTATTCTTTTCGAAGCGGATCTTAAGCTTGATATAGGGGGCCGGTTTTGATAAATCATGGTACCGGAAAGCGTTGGAAACCAAATTGTTAAGCAGAATTCTAAGTCGCTTGGGATCGGAGTAAAAATTGGTATACGGGGCTACGGCTACCTGGGTGTCGATGGCCGCCGCCGATGGAAGGTACTTTAAATTGCCAAAAGTTTCCCGGGCCAATTGCTCGAAATGAACAGGTTCAGGGGCAATGTCAAGCCGGGCATTTCTGGAAAAGTGGATAATATCGTTGATCAGTTCGTCGAGTTTGTGAACGCTCCCCTTCATCAGGTCCAGGTACTTGGTAATTTTTGGGTTTTGGTTTTCCAGCATGGTGACATTAACCAACCCAAGCAAGGAGGACAGCGGGGCCCTCAGATCATGTGAGGCACTGTACACAAACCGGTCCAGCTCCGCATTGATCTTCTTTAATTCGTCATTTTTTTCATGCAGCAGGATCTTGGATCGCTGCAGATCTGAAATATCTACGATGGCACCATCGAATATGGGCATTCCCCCGGAATCTTTGCTTAGTATGCTGCTGAGAAACCCCCAAAAGGTAGTGCCATCTCTTCTCAAAAACTCCACCTGCTCATTCTTCACATAGCCTTTGGTGCTCAGCGTACGGGTTATCCGTTCACGGTCGTGTTGATTGGCATAAAGCTTTTCCGGGTTGATTACCATTGCTTCCTCTACCGTCAGCCCAAACATCCTGGCGAAAGCCTTGTTCACGTAAATAAAGCCGTTTTTGGGAGTACTGCGGTAGATTCCTTCATTGAGATTTTCATTGATGGAAACCAGGAGTTGTTCGTTTTCTCTCAGCCTGGCCTCAGTCTGTTTGATTCCGGTTATGTCCTGGGCTACCGCCACTACGCAATCTTCACCGTTAACCTCGACCAGGTCGAGATTTAAGATGGTGTCAATGGCTCTTCCGTTTTTTATTCGAAACCGGATCTCGAGGTTGTGAATAAAGCTGTTCTTTTTTAACAGACGCCCAATCCTGCGGGGATCTTTTTCATCGGCCCAAAGCCCAAGATCAAAAGCATTATTACCTACGATTTCTTCCCGTGGATAGCCGGCAAGTTTCAAGAACGCATCGTTTACCTCCAGAATTTTGCAATCTCTTAGTTTAAAAATACCCAGAGGCATAGGTGCATAATGGAAAGCCTTGCTGTAGATATTTTCTGTGGCGGGGAAGGTATTTTCCCACTTGGGCACTGGCGGCAGCGAGGCTGAAGTGGAACCGATTAATGCTTTTTTATCGTAACATTCGAAGAAGCAGACCAGAACCTGACCTTTTTCAGCGGGGGGAAGTTTGACAATCTGCAACCTGCATACAAATCCTCCGGTCAGCTGCTTAAACTCCGCTATTCTGTTTTCGCCATTCAGGGTTTCATCTAAAGATTGGTAAAGTTCCGACCTGAGATAAGGATGGATTATTTTATCAAGCTTCAGATCCACAACAGGCTGGCTGGTAAATAATGGAGCTGAAGTGCTGCCCTTTACACCCATTATGGCCATATCCTGATCGATTATTACATATGGGTGCCCGAATGGGTTGATGACTGATTCTGAAATTAATTCTCTATAACGCAAATGCTTGTATTTTGGAATCGCCCAATACGTTAAATAAAGTGATTTCTAAGTCAGGTTGTAAGGTATATAAACGGCTTATGGTTACCATTCCAAATCAATTGGAAATAGTACATCAAAGAGGAATTCCGCTAAAAAAGTGATAGGTAAAGCAAGAACAGGAATTTTTTAGCACCGATTTATTAACTTCAGGCAATAGCAAAAAACAACCAAACAGAATAACATGAAACTCCTGAGAAAGCATTTAATGCTACTAATAATAGTCCCCTCATTAGCTTCTTGTGGCTATAATCAGATGGTAAGCCTGGATGAAAGTGTTTCAAGTCAATGGGCAAACGTCGAAAATGCTTACCAGCGCCGGGCGGATTTAATTCCAAATCTGGTCAATACGGTGAAGGGTGCGGCACAGACGGAGCAGGACATTTTAACCGGTGTAATGGAGGCGAGGGCCAAGGCCACTTCTACCACTATAGATCCCACCAATCTCACCCCGGATAATATTGCCCAGTTCCAGGCGGCGCAGGATGGACTAAGTTCAGCATTGTCCAGACTGCTGGTAACGGTAGAACGATACCCGGAGATCAAGAGCAATCAGAACTTCCTGGAACTGCAGGCGCAACTGGAAGGAACAGAAAACCGAATCTCCGTCGAGCGCAAGAAGTTTAACGATCAGGTAAATGCCTATAACTCTTATATCCGGTCCTTTCCCAGGGTGTTATACGCGGGCTGGTTTGATTTCGAGAGGAAGGGTTATTTTCAATCGGCCCCGGGCTCCGATCAGGCACCTCAGGTAAATTTCGACTGACAAACCATGAAATCTTTTCAGAATCATTTGGATGAAGAGAAGATTGTGGCAGCAATTGCTGAAGTAGAGCTAACAGCCACTGCAGAAATTCGGGTGCATATTGAGAAGAAATGCCCTGAGGAAGTACTGGATCGTGCAGTAGAAGTATTTGCCAGTCTGCACATGCATCAGACCAGGCACAGAAATGGGGCGCTGCTTTATATAGCTTATCAGGACCAAAAATTTGCCATAATCGGTGATGCCGGAATTAATGCCAAAGTGGGTGAGGATTTTTGGGATCGTGAACAAAAACAATTGGCCCATCATTTTCGCCAGGGGGAATACACCGAAGGAATATGCCGTTGCATAAGGGATATCGGATCAGAATTGCAAAAGTACTTTCCTTACGAAGAAGAGGACATCAATGAGTTGCCCGATGATATATCCTACGGGGATCAATAAATGAGAATCTGCTTAGTTTTATACATTTTTCTGTTCAGTACTACCTTGCAGGGGCAGGATTTCCCGGCCCGGCCCACACCTCCCAGGCTGGTTAATGATTTCGCCAACCTGCTGGCCCCAGCTCAACAGCAGCAGTTGGAAAACAAACTCACTGCTTATAATGATTCTACCAGTACCCAAATAGCGATAGTGACTGTAGCATCGCTCCACGGATACGATGTGGCGGGATACAGTTTTGAACTGGCCGAAGAATGGGGTATAGGCCAGCAGGGTAAGGACAACGGACTATTAATTCTGATTGCACCCAGTGAAAGACGTATGTTTATTGCTACCGGATATGGGGTAGAAGCCTATGTTCCGGATGCCATTGCCAAGCGAATCGTGGAAGGAACCCTAAAGCCCAATTTTCAGCAAGGAAACTACTACGCAGGCCTGGACCAGGCTACCAACTTACTGATGGGCTTATTAAGTGGGCACTTTTCAGCAGAACAACTGGAAGAAGATAAGCCGGTGTTTCCATTTCTGTTGACCATTATTCTTTTTGTTGTAGTCATCTATCTCCTGTCGAGACTGCGTCGGCCTCCCGGGGCTTACAGAACTCCGG
>JAUIKU010000280.1 GCA_030430675.1 Bacteroidia bacterium
GGACTGGCCAGGAGGGTTGCGGTATTCAGAGAGGGGTTGGGGTGCACACTGGCATTGGGGACCACTCCTGAAGAGTTAAAAGAAGCACAGGAAAGAATTATCAAGCCCGATTACCGGCAGGCAAATAACTATTGGCCTACCGGCGATAATTACGCCGGTGGTGAGTTTCCCAGCGAACTGGATGAAGATGCCCTGGAACGCGCGCTTAACAATGTATTTGCAGAGCCCGATCCTGAACATATTAAGGGGACCCGTGCAGTAGTGGTGGTATATAAGGGCAAAATTATCGCTGAAAGATATGCCGAAGGATTTACCAGGGACACTCCATTAACGGGTTGGTCCATGACCAAGAGCGTGGTGAATGCCATGGTGGGAATACTGGTACAAATGAACCTGTTGCAGCTGGATGATGATCACCTGTTGGAAGAATGGAACTCTGACGAGGATCCGAGGTCTGAAATTACACTGGACCAATTACTGCGCATGAATAGTGGCCTGGAGTGGGAAGAGAAATATACCGGCCCCTCAGATGCCACAAAAATGCTGTTTAACAGCCACAGTCCTGCTCAGATGGCACTTTCCAAGACCCTGGAATTCCCCGTCGGCAGCCAATGGGAATACAGTGGTGGTACCTCCAATATCCTTTCTGAATTGGTCAGGCGAAAAATAGGGGGAACCAATAAACAATATTGGAATTTCCCTCATTCATTTTTATTCAATAAACTGGGGATGCGCAGTGCAGTTATCGAACCCGGACCGGACGGGACCTTTGTGGGATCGTCATACATGTATGCCACCGCACGGGACTGGGCGCGATTTGCCTTGCTGTATTTAAATGATGGGGTTTGGAATGAGGACAGAATTCTTCCTCCGGGCTGGGTGGAGTATACACAAACTCCCACCCCCACGGCACCACGGGAAAGGTTCGGTGCGCATTTCTGGCGCACCAAAGGAGAAGAAACTACCTATCCTGAAATTCCCAAAGACGCCTATCATATGTCGGGGTACGAAGGTCAAAAAGTAGTTATTATACCCTCGTATGACCTGGTAATCGTCAGACTCGGCTACTCACAACCTGAATCCAATTGGGACTTTTCAGGGTTTGTCAGAGATGTTGTGAATGCATTCTCCGATCGCTAGGAACGCCATTGCAATGGTATTTTTTTAATAAATACCATGAAACCGAAAATTCCCAGAATAATAGATATGGCAATGGTGGCAATCATTAAAGGCAGATGATCTCCTTCACCGTTTGAGATTAACTCCATACTGGAGTACAAGGCAATAAAAGCCAATGTTGCAAACAAAAAGGAGGTGAACAGTCCGATATATCGCTCAATTTTCTCAAACCGCTTTTCCATCTTAAGGTCTATGTATTTGAGCTTAAAGTCCTGGTTTTGTCTTTCAAAATTAAGTACTTCCCACTCCCGGATCTCCTGAGGTTTAAGAGGGCGCAAATGACTGAGCTCCTTTAGGGCATCCAAGCGGATCTCGATATGCTCCAGGCGGGTAACCATTTTGCTTCTGGTATTGATTTTCATAAGCTAGTAGTTTTCAATTGAGAAAAGGCGCTGGTAAACAGCGCCTTTTTAAAACGGAAATTATTAAATAGTGTATGTCGTCGTATTTTTATTTCCAATTGTCAACCGGTTGTAAATGCAATCCCAGCATTGTTTCGAGCAGGAAATAGCCACAATCACGAGTTATATTGTTGAATATCAATATAATATGCTGAATCATGAATTTACAATAGTTCAATGTTTTATTAAAAAAGTGCTATTTTTTATTAGCCATTTCCTGTTTATACGGGTAATCTCAGAAAAGTAACCCCTGTAAGGAATTTTTCTTTTTGTAAACTTTTTTAGGGGGTTTTGGTAGTGTCTTTCTTCTTCTTCTTGAACAGATTAAGTACGCCTTCCAGATTTTCGTCATCGAGCAGTTCCTTAGCCACTTCTTTGATACCCTCTGCCGCCGCGCTGTCTTCCGTGCTATTTGAAATTAAGCTGTCTAGTTGCTGCTTGGCGGATTGAGTTAGCTGCTGTTTCTGCTGCTCTACCAGTACTTTAGCACTGTCTTCCACTTCTTGCTTTTTCTGTTGGGCTACCGATTTTGCCACACCGGCGGTGGTGCCTTCCTGTGAACCTAAACTGAAGTTGGGATTGGTGTAAGATCCCGCTAGCTTTAGGTTGAGGTTGATCTTATCGTCTACTTCCTGACCTGAGCCTGAGAGAGTGGCTATTGCCTGATTTACAGAGGTGCCTACCACACCGGCAGGAACCTCCATGTTCAGGTTAAAATTCATATTGCCATCAATACCTGTACTACCTGAGATTTCTGTGCGATAATCCCCAAAGGAGGCCTCAAATGGAGCTACATCCATTTGTCCGTTCCGGATCTTAATGGCCATAATAACATCTTCAAGTTTGAACTGCTTGGGTGCACTGTTGAACTGGGTAAGACCGGCCAAACCCTGGACCAATTTTGAATCGGTACCTGAAAGTGCCGCCGTTACCACATTTACCAGGCCATTTCCATTGAGCGTACTCAGATTGGGCATCATATTCTGCTGCAACTCTCCATTGATCTTGAAGTTGGTGCTGAAATCTCCATCAACAAACTGTGCAATCGGGGCCAGCACCTTTACGGTATTAAATGTCTGAAATGCTTCTTTGAATGCCACCTCCTGAATTTGCAGATCCATGTTAAATATTGGTTGACGCACATTTCTAGGGTCATATATTCCGCTAATCAAAAAACCTCCGCCCAAGGAATTGAAGGATAAGTTCCTCAATTCTGCTACTCCATCCTTAACGATTATCTGACCCCGGGCATTGGTTAAGGTCATGTTGTCGTAAAGAACTGTGCCGGCATTGGCCTGCAGATTCATATTCACGTTGGTGGGAATTTCAAGTACTGTCAATGTTTCTCCCTCCTCACCGGAATCCGATTCCGCTTCGGTCATCCACTCATTGAGGTCAATTTTATTAGATTTAAGTTCCAGTGTGCCATTAATCGATTCGTTTTCACCGAAAATATAGTTGATGTAGTTGGTCAGAGCTCCCTCGGCCTTCAGATCTGTAGATCCCATTAATGCCTCTACCTGGGTTATTTCGATTTGTCTGGGTGTAAATGACGCCTTACCTCTTTTGATCTGAAAAGGATAGGCCAGATCCTGGCTGGCATAGCTAAAATCTTCTACCTCAAAACTTCCCGAAGTAGGGATGTCGGCGTATTTCTCGGCCTCCAGGCTGGACATTTTACCACTGGAAGCCAGGTTTCCTCTAATCACTCCTGCCAAAGTCATATCTTCCAGGGAAAGTATGTGGGTCAGCTTGGCCAGGTCAACCCCACCTTCCAAAGAAAAATCCCAGGTGTAATCGTCTGGATTAGTCAATACCATATGACCCGATACCGGTTCCTGATCCATGACAAAGCTAAATTCCGGAACTTCAATACGGGTATCTGGGAGCCTGCCCGTCTGATTTGAAACCTTGGAAATAAATTGAAATTGCTCCAGGCTTTCGGGAAATTCTTGGGACTTTATGTATCCATTCCTTAATTCCATACTGGCATCTACTACGGGAAAGGTTTGATTGATACTGTCATAAGTGCCATCTGCCTTTAACGACAGATTGTAATTGCCTTTCAAGGTGGTTCCCTCCAGGGGGAACATACTGGTCAGTTCTCCCAGATCCAACCGCGCAGTTATATCAGCATTTACCTCAGGATTGGTTAATCCGTCAACCCTTAAGCTGCCGTTCACCGGATTGCTGCCAAAGGCCAGATGCAACTTGCTGATATCGATCAGGGTATTGTCCAGGTTGCCATCTTCATTAGCCAACAGGAGATCAATATTGATATCGCTTACGGCGGTGGGCAGATCAGGATATTGAAACATAGCATCCTCTACCTGCAAAGCCAATCGGAAAGCTGGTATTTTATCTTCGTTGTAAATTCCCTTGGCCATTCCGTTGAAAGTCACCAGCCCTTCACTTTTTATATCTTCAAAGCCCTCCCGGTACATTCCGGGAACGCATGAAAGCAAATTCTGAAAAGAATTCTCCCTGGTTTCAAACGAAATATCCAATAGCAGGTCTTCGGAATTTTCAGGCATCGATACCCAACCTTCAAAACCAAAAGCAAAATCGTTAATGGATACCTGATTATCTTTGAAGGTATATTTTGACTCCGGCAGGTTCATCTCCAGGATTACCTCCGCCACCAATTTTTTATCCGAAATATATTCCACTCCGTCATAGCTCATAGCCACCAGCTGCGCCTGGGATGAAGTCTCGAGATCGAAAAGGTCCTGGGTGAAATCACCACTCCCCTCGTGGTTCAGTTCCCTCAACTCCAGATAAAAACCGGTTTGCTCATCGTGATAAACAATAGTAGCATCCTGAAGACTCCAGTGATCAATTCCAAACTGATAAGAAGATGGCTCCGTATCAGTACTGCTGGTATCAGCGGAAATATCGTAGTTGGCCGCACCACTTTCTGCAACCAGAACTGTAACCCTTGGACGCTGAGAGGTTATGCTCCGGATATTGAGGTTATCGGAAAAAAGCGCCTGGAAGGGATTTACCTTTATCGCAAAGTTATCTGCGGAAAACAGTGTATCTCCTTCAAACTCACCCAATCCCACTACTGAAATATTTTCTACGGAAAGCTGGAGGTTCGGAAAGCCGCTGATCAGAGATAGATCGAAATCCTGGTAGCTCACTTTTGCCTTGACAGATTGTTCGATTTGCCGATCAAC
>JAUIKU010000281.1 GCA_030430675.1 Bacteroidia bacterium
TATACGTCTATATCTGGCAGAGCCGGTAGAAACGGAATTAACTATCTATGACTTTGTTGGTCGCATCGTTAAGACGCAGTCCCTGGGTATGGTTAGTAGTCAGACCCATTCCCTGTCAGTTCGGGAGCTTCCCTCGGGCACCTATTTGCTCAGGGCTAAAGCCGACAATGAAATAGTTACCCGCAGATTTATCAAACACTAGAACAAGCTCAATAGAGCGGAGTTTTTGAAGTCAAGTCCTATTCCTGATTCACCTCTTGTGGCTGAGGAGTAGCGGGCTTGCTCTCATTGCCAGCTCCCTGTGGTTTCCAGGCACCCGCTTTCTTTTCCGGGAATACCAGATATTTTCGGCCAGTGAAATTCAGAATAAAGCCAAGCCCTGTTGCCAGTAACTTGGCAATTTGAGGACTAAATCCGTTCCCCAGCAGGGCTTTGGTAAAATACAGGTCAAAGGTACCCACAGCAAGTACTACCAGTGCATATATTGCTATTTCTACCCCCGAACTCCATTTTACCTTACTGCGGAAAAGAATGGTAATACTTAACAGGTAGTTAATAATTGCCGCCGACACAAATGCCACCGGAGCTGCTATTTCCACAGGAACTCCCGAGCGGTATACTCCCATAAATATCAAAAGATTCACCAAAGCGGCAGTGGCCCCGATAAACAGGTAGATAAGGAATTGAATGGGGACCGGTGCCTTATGGGCGTTATATCTAAAAATGCAATACAGCGCCCTGAAACCGTCTCTCCAACCAATTTTCTTTCCCTCTTCGTAAGTCCTTCCAAAGTACGAAATCCCCATCTCAAAAATTCGCAACCTTCTTTGGGCCACTTTTGCCACTATTTCCGGCTCAAATCCAAATCTGTTTTCTTTAATGTCAATACTTTGGATCACTTCCCTTTTGAAAACCTTGTAACAGGTTTCCATATCGGTAAGGTTCAAATCGGTAAACATGTTCGACAACAGGGTGAGAAACTTGTTACCCAGTGAATGCCAGAAATAGAGCACCCTGTGGGTACCACCGGATAGAAACCGAGACCCCAACACTACATCTGCTTTATCCTCAATAAGTGGTTTTAACAAACTTGGGATCTCCAGCGGATCATATTCAAGGTCGGCATCCTGTACCACTACAAAATCGCCGGTGGCATGCTTGAACCCGGTGCGGAGCGCTGCTCCTTTGCCCTGGTTTACCTCGTGATTCAGCACTTTAATATTCGGATATCTTTGTGCCAGTTGATGCGCAATGGCCAGACTATTGTCCGACGAGGCATCATTAATGATAATTAATTCCAGATCTAAACTGTCACTGGTGATTTCCAGAACCTTGGTTACACATGATTCCAGGGTCTTTTCCTCGTTATAACAAGGGATTACTACGCTAAGAAGGTGGGCCATACGATAAAAAAATATAATTGACTCTACAAATTAACTACAATTATTTAAATAATTCAATAAAAAATATAATTATTTTAATTTATAGCTGGCTGATGTATAAGCAAATGTCAGGTAATTGTTAAAGAATGCCAAACGCAATATTCATTTTAATGAATCACTGAAACCCTGTAAACATAAGATCCTTGCTGATTTGAACGTAATTTCAACAGATAAATTCCACCGTGGATTTCCCGTTGTTCCAAGTTTAAGGTTATACGGGAATCGCCTTTGCCAAGTTCTTCTGTCCCTGTCATAATTAATCGACCTACATGGTCCGTAAGACTGTATTCAATGATCTCACTGGATTGAAAACCACTCACTATATATACTAAGCCGTTTGTGCTGGGATTGGGATAAACAGTAATTCCTTCTCTGATCGCAATGTATACTTCCACGGGATCCGAGCTGGCGGTACAACCGTTATCATTCGATATTGTGACGGAATAATTCCCTGCCCCTTTTACCAACAGTATCCTGGAAGTACCACCATCGATTGGTTCACCATCCTTGAACCACTGATAGCTAAAGGCATCGTCTGTCAATAATCGATCTCGTTCTTGTACGATCTTTGGCTTCTGGGGTGGTTTACCGCTGTTCACTATAAATGATTGACTGGTTGCTATGTATCCAGGTGCTGATAAATTTACTGAGTAATTGCCTGGTTGTAACCCCTCAACCGTAGGTGTATTTGCACCATTGGACCAAATGATAGTGAGTTCCTCAACCTCAATTTGTGTATCGATCGCCAGACTGATTGCTCCATCATTCCCAAGGCAAGTGGCATCGGTAATGGTAACCTGGTAGTCAATATTTTTGGCCGCCGATTGCAACGAAATGGTAAATGACACCTGGTCGCTGAGTCCTCCCTGGTCGCTGACGGTAACGGTAACAGCATACTCACCGGGATTGGCAGTTACAGCACCACTAATCACACCGCTGCTGGCATCTAGGTCTAAAGTCTCTGGCAGGCCCTGTTGACTGTAACTCAATACATCCCCGCTATTGGGATCACTGGCTTCAATCTGCAGGTTAACCTCCGCCCCTATTTCATAAGATTGATCTCCGGGGTTGGTAGCTACCGGTGCCGCTGGTGGTTCGGTAACCGAAATACTAAATAATACCTGGTCGCTGAGTCCTCCCTGGTCACTGACGGTAACGGTAACTGGATACTCACCGGGATTGGCAGTAACAGTACCACTAATCACACCGCTACCGGCATCTAGGTCTAAAGTTTCTGGCAGGCCCTGTTGACTGTAACTCAATACATCCCCGATATTGGGATCACTGGCTTCAATCTGCAGATTGACCTCTGCTCCCATTTCATAAGATTGATCTCCGGGGTTGGTAACTACCGGTGCCGCTGGTGGTTGGGAATCAGTCATTATTACCCCTGCTACATTGGAAGCATTACCTGAAAGGTCGTTTACTACATAGGTGAAGCTATCTTCAATCGCATCTTTGGTACTGGTGTAGGCAATTATACCGGTTTGGGGGTCAATACTTAGTTGCCCATAAGACGGATTTGATAACACGTTGACCGATGCTGGGTCAAGATTTCCCTGATCATTAGACAAAACATCAATGGCATAGCTACTACCTTTAGCAGGTAAGACAGCATAATCATTTTGAGCCAGCGGGCCACCACAATCCGGATATATGTCCTTCTCAAAACTAGATGAAAGCCCTTCAGGGTCCGTAACCGTCAGCACCACCTTGTAGTAATATAACACACCGTCACATCCAATAGGTGAAATGGTAGTAGTGGTTACCGGTTGCGTGTCCTCAGTTTCCGGATGATTGTGGTTGTCGTGATATAAAAATGTCTGCCACTGATAAGTGAGGTCGTTGGTGGCATGTTCGTTATCCGATACGGTAGCAGAAAGATCCAATATGGATGGGCCAGTCATAGTATACTGGTCCACTTCATCCAAACTGGTAGTATGGATCACCGGGGGGGTATTGTTTAAGAAAATTTTTAGATCTACCTCATCTATTAATCCCTGGTCATCTTTTACTGTCAGGCTAACGGTAACGGTATTGGGTTCACTTATGCCGGAAACGAATGTATATTCGGGAGTGGCTTCCGTGCTTTCAGGACCATTGCCAAAATCCCACTCATAGGTGAGATTCCCCCCTTCCGGGTCACTGGAATTTTCTGCGGAGAACCGAACTGTTAAGGGGCTGGTACCGTAAATCACACTAGCACTGGCCTCGGCCACCGGTGGTTGATTTCCACCGGGTTGGTAACTAATCTTGTGAATGGCATTACCATATCTAATGTAATACAGTCCCCCCGAAACGGGATTGGTAGCCAAAGCCACTACTGATCCATTCCAGGTGTCAAACTCTTTTACTTCGGTGAGGTTGTCATTCTGGTCAAACCTGAAACTCTGAATCCATTTGGCCCCGTAATCGGCGTGGAAATAAGTGTTCTTGTATTCCGCCGGAAAATCGTCGCCGGTATACCATACACCACCAACGGAACAATTACCGACGAAACTGGGGCCGGGAATTTGAGATGAGCCAATGTCGTAAATAGTGCCGTTTACTGACCCTCTGGGGGTAGCTCCTTTGCGCCAATCCGCAGCCGGTAAGGTATGGGTATCAGGTTTGAAAGCGGGATCATTATATCCCGGTTTAAAATCCATACCCTCGTAAACAGGCCAGCCAAAATTTGCCCCACCAGCTTTAAGCACATTCAATTCTTCACGGGTACCCCATCCCACATCTCCGAAGTAAAAAGTACCCGGATTGCCATCGGCGGCATAATGACTACCGGTGCCCGGTCTTTTGGCTATTCTAAAGGGATTACGGGTTCCCCGGGCCCATACTTTCGAGGCAGCAGCGTATGGATCTGTAGGATCATAATAGGGGTTGGACGGCAATCCAGCACCGGTGGCAGGATCAATTCTCAATATTTTACCACCTAGTGAGTTGATCATTTGACTGCGATATGCTCCCACATTTTCTTCGGGAGTTATAATGCCATCTGCCAGCGCCTGGATGTAATATGACTCTTCCGCTGAACCCTCATCAACGGCAACAAAACTTGCCCCGTCTCCTAAAGTGGCGAGCAATGTCCCATCGGTACCGAAGATTAGCGCTCCAGTTCCATGACTTTCGTAAAGGTTAGGAAAGCCAGATTCTTTAGTAGCACCCAACAAAACCTTCCGAGAATTATAATCTACGGTGGTAAAATTGGTAGCTGGTTCCGTGGTGTACCTGGTTATCCTGCCAATAGTGGCATTGAAATACAAACTTTTGTTGGGACTGTACCGAGAAGTGCCATGGTAGAGCAGGTGATGTCTGTCAA
>JAUIKU010000035.1 GCA_030430675.1 Bacteroidia bacterium
TGCTCATCGCTTGCTACCCGTTGTATCCCTATCACCGGGCCGAATGACTCCTCCGTCATAATACGCATCTGGTGATTGGTATTGATTACCACCGTTGGTTGAAAATAATATCCTTGCCTGGTCTCTCTCTTTCCACCAGCCAATACTTTTGCGCCTCTCGAAACCGCATCATCCACCTGTTCCTGCAGGAAATTCAGTTGCTGTGGCCGGGCCAAAGGACCGATAAAAACCTGCTCATTCTCCGGGTCACCCATTTTTAACAGCATGACCTCTTTTACAAACTCGTTAATGAAGTCATGATATACTTCCTGATGTACATAGATACGCTCCACCGCACAGCAGCTTTGTCCATTGTTGTAAAATGCTCCTTCTACCGCCGCCCTGGCCACTTGCTGAATTTTCTGGTTTTTTGCGGTAACATACAACGGGTCCTTACCCCCTAATTCCAGCTGACAGGGAATCATTTTGGCAGCTGCCTTCTGGTAAATGGATTTGCCGGTAAAAAATGAGCCGGTAAAAAAATAACCGTCCAGCGGAAGATCCAGCAGCAAGCTTCCGGTATCGCCACTACCCACTACCGTTTGAAATAATCCCTCCCTCAATCCTGCCTGCAGCCATAGTTTCTGAAGCTCCAGACCCGTTAAAACGGTATACTCCGACGGCTTGTACAGCACGGCATTACCAGCAATTAATGCCGGTATGAAAACATTGACTCCCACCAGGTATGGATAATTCCAGGCAGATATGTTGGCCACTACTCCCAGTGGCTCATACTTTATAACTTCCTTCATCTCACCTTCCTGATGCACCAGTTGGTCACCAAGCAAGTGCTGACTTTTTTCTAAAAAAAACGTAATACGTGAGATTGCACCGCTTATTTCATTTCTGGACTGGGCTAACGGCTTGCCCATCTCTGCCGTCAGCATAGCTGCCAGCTTATCCTGGTGCCTCTTTAACAGGGAATTAAATTCACGCACAATGGCCAACCTGTCTTCAACGGTATCCCCTGCGGAACCCTTTAGGGCATTTCTGGCTATTCGGTATTTTTCCTGTACGCTTTCAGGATCGTCCGTGCTTACATTCCTAATAACCTTCTCGGTTGCAGGATTAATTACTTTCATGACCTTACCCTTACAGAATAAATTAACAAAAACTTAAAAAATGATGGTATACCTGGTCCGGATCTATTAATCCCTCCGGATGATGCCGAAAAAACTCCGGATGCCATTGGACACCCAATACCTTCCCTGTTTCTCCATCAGACAATTGTAGTGCTTCTACCAGACTGTCCTCCGGGCTGAAAGCAATAGCTTCCAATGATTCGCCCAGCTGTTTTATTCCCTGATGGTGTACGCTGTTAACCCAGTATTCGTCGGTCTTATGGTGCAGTTGGTACAATAACTTGTCTTTTGGAAACTCCACTCTGTGCCTGATCCTGTCGTATTCCACCGCATCGCGATGCAGGATGGCACCGGGGCACTGGGTAGCAATATCCTGATATAAGGTGCCTCCAAAATAGACATTCAGCAACTGCATCCCCCGGCAAATCCCCAAAACAGGCTTCCTGTTTTTAATTGCGTAATCCAGCACCTTCATTTCATAATCATCTCTGATGGGATCACCGGGCCAATTACTGTTCGGTAAAGGGCTCTCACCGTAGGATTGTGGTGCAATATCTGTCCCTCCCTGTAATACAAATCCATCAAAGCTGGAAAGAAACTTATCCAATTCTTCTTCATCCAAATTGGGTATTAATACCGGAAAAGCACCAAATCGAAACAGATAGCGGGCCATATCCTGTTCCAGGTAATTCAGGGTCTTAGGTCCGAATACGTTCCGATTGGGGTCCGGATAAACAAAACAGGCTGAAACACCGATCTTCTTCATTACAAGGCCTTTTTGTATATTGATTTAATGTCATCGATACTGGCCGTCCTGGGATTTAGCGGCAGGCAGAAATCCTCCGCCGCCAATTCCGCCAAGGCTGCTATGTGCTGGCTTTTCACACCGCATTGAGATAATTTGACTGGCAGCCCCAGTGCTTCGTTTAAGTTCAATAATGCCGTGCTAACTTCACTTCCGCTGCCCAATTTCATTTGTGCCGCCATCCGGTCAAAACGCTGTTGTTGGTCTCCCGAATAGTTGAATGCCATGCCATAGGGCAGGTTAATCGCATTGGCCAATCCATGATGCATATCAAACAGGGTTGATAACGGATGGGAAAGGGCATGTACAATTCCAAGTCCCTTCTGAAATGCCACCGCACCCATCAGTGAGGCCAACATCATTTGGCTCCTGGATTCCTCATCCGGTCGATGCACTGCCGGACTTAGGTTTTTCCAAATCATTCCAATTCCCTCCAGGGCAATTCCATCACACATAGGGTGGTATCCTTTGGCCAGGTAAGCTTCCATATGATGGGTCAATGCATCCATACCGGTGGCAGCAGTTACATCGGGAGGCAGATCATAGGTCAGTTCAGGGTCAGCAAATACAAAACGGGCCATTAGGCTGGGGTGAAAAAGAATGCGCTTGCGCTTGCTATTGTCTTCTGAAATAATCGCAGATCGTCCCACTTCACTGCCAGTTCCCGAAGTAGTAGGTATGGTAATAAAATGAGGAATTGGCTCGCCGATCAATGTACTGCCCCCGGTAAGATCGTCATAGTCAAACAGGTCGCGCTGATGGTTTATGCTTAAAGCCACCGCCCGGGCCACATCCAAAGCTGCGCCCCCACCTAAACCAATAATACTGTCACATTCGTCCTGGTATTGCGCCTTCCCCTTTAGCACATCGGTTTTTACCGGGTTTCTGTTGATTTCATAAAATACGGAAGGACTGATATTTTTATTTTCTAAGGTTACCATTAACTTCTTAAAAAATGGTAACTCTTTCACGACCTGGTCGGTGACCACCAATGGCCGTTCCAGGTTATGTTGCCTGAGATATTCCGGAAGTTGAGCAATTACACCTGTACCAAAACTTATACTGGTGGGGAAACTAAACTGGTGCATATTTAAATAATCTCAAAATACCTTTTTAGCTCCCAATCCGTTACTACCGGAGCAAACTGCCGGCATTCCCAAAACCTGGTCGCTACAAAGTGATCCACAAATTCTTCGCCAAACAATTCCCTGGATATATTGGAACTATTCATGTTTTGAGTTGCCTCCTGCAAGGAAGCCGGCAATACGCCGTACGCTTGTTCCTGGTAACCATTACCCGTGGTGGGCGCCTGGTCCAGTTCCAACTCTTTTCTGATGCCATACAGTCCCGATGCCAGAGCTGCGGACATTGCCAGGTAAGGATTGGCGTCAGAACCGGGTACCCGGGTTTCCAACCGGGCAGATTGCGGGCTGCCGGGGATTGCTCGCAGGGCAGTAGTTCTGTTATCCACTCCCCAGGTTAAGGTGGTAGGCGCCCAGGCTCCCTCTACCAGGCGCTTATAGCTGTTGATATTTGGTGCGTACATCGGCAGGATGTGAGGCAAACAATAAAGTTGTCCGGCAATATAATGCCGCATCAGCTGACTAATATGCTTCTCTTCTCCTTCGTCAAAGAACAAATTCTGTTTGAGGTCCAAATCCCATAAGCTCTGATGAATATGTCCACTGCAACCCGGGTATTCCCGGTTCCATTTGGCCATAAAACTTGCCATGATGCCATGACGATAGGCTATTTCTTTAACTGCGGTCTTGAACAAACAGGCTCTGTCGGCTGCCTCCAGAACATCGGAGTACCTGATAGCCGCTTCGTAGACCCCCGGCCCGGTTTCCGTGTGTAACCCTTCCAGTGGGACTTCAAACTGTTGCAGCAAATCGAATAGATCATTGAAAAAATCGCTCTTAAGAGAGCCTCTTAGTACACTGTAACCAAACATACCCGGAGTCATGGGTCGGATATTGGTGAAGTTTTTTTCATCCAGTTCCTGTGGGGTTTCTAAAAAGTTAAACCACTCAAACTCTTGTGAAAACACCGGATTTATACCCGATACCAGGCAGGCTTCTTTTATGTTCTTTAACAATCCCCTGGGACAAATTTCCAAAGAACTTCCCTGATCATCGCAGAAATCGCCCAGTACCAGGGGCAACTCATCTTCCCAGGGAATCTTCCTGGTAGTTTGCAAGTCCAATTTTACCTGGGCATCGGGATAACCGGTATGCCAACCGGTGAATTTTGTATTATCGTAGGCCTCATCACTGGCGTCCCAACCAAATACCACATCACAAAATCCGAATCCCTTTTCTGCAACCTCCAGGAACTTATCCATGCTGACGACTTTGCCCCGCAAAATGCCATCCATATCAGTAATCGCCAGCTTCACTTTGCCAGAACGACCCTTCTTAATATCATCGATAACCTGGCTTGCCAATTTTTGAGAAAAATTCTTCATTACTTGGGTATTAGGTGAATTTCAGGTCGAATATATCCAATCCATATTACCAAAAAAAGTGTATCATTCAATAGCAGTCAGGGTTTGGCACCTGTGAAGTACAGTGCTACACCTTTTGGTCCCTGCCTTCAACAAAGATACGGAAATAGCCATAGGCTACCGCCAGCATAGAGAGGTAAATCAGCGCCAGCCAGGGGTTATAGATAGTCATGGCTGCCAGCGCCACCGAAGCGATAATCAGGGCAATGGCCGGAAACCAAGGATAAAACGGTACTTTAAAGGGTCGGATCAATTCCGGTTCCCTGCGACGAAGGGCAAACAGGGAAATCATGGCTATCACATAGAGTGTAAGTGCTCCAAAGCAGGCTATGGTGATAATCTCTCCCGTCCGACCTGTCAATAACGCCACGATGCCGATGCCCATATTAAAGACCAGTGCATTTGCGGGAGTGCGAAACTTCCGGTGAACTTTCCCCAATCCTCTGGGGGCCATTCCTACCCTGCCGAATTCAAAGGTGGCCCGGCCTGCAGCCAGTATAATGCCATGAAATGAAGCCAGTAGCCCGATCAGGCCAATGGTTATTAGCAGGTGAAACAGGAAATGTCCCTCCCCGACTATTTGTCGTAAGGCCAGTGGCAACGGGCTGTCAGAAGCCTCCGCTCCCGGCTCGGGATACACTACCGCTTCCCAGCCCCCTACCCCGACCGATGACAGGAAGGTAAGAATACACAGCACCACCAGTGTCAAAATGGCCGACCCAAACCCAATCAGCACGTTTCTTTGGGGATTTATGGTTTCTTCTGCCACGTTGGCTACCCCTTCGATGGCCAGAAAAAACCAAATGGCAAACGGTATGGCGGCAAATGCTCCCTGAAAACCATTGGGCAAGGCATTTATTTTCAGGTTCTCAAACTCAAAATGTGGTAAAGTTACTCCGGCAAATATCAGCAGTTCCAGCACCGCCAGCGCGGTTATGACCAGTTCGAAAGTGGCTGCAGCCCTAACTCCGGAAATATTGAGCCCGGTAAAAAGAATGTAGGAAATAATGGCCACCGTCAGGACCGGAACCGTAGGTAAGAACAATTGGAAATAAGCTCCCATGGCAAAGGCGATAGCGGGAGGAGCAAAAATAAATTCGATATTTTGTGCCATTCCAGCCAGGAAACCCCATCTTCGACCCAAGGCCTTGTGGGCATAGTCAAAGGCACCACCTGCTTTGGGAATAGCACATGCCAACTCCGTATAACCAAATGTAAAGGTGACATACATTACGATAATGAAACCGGTTGAAATGGCCAGACCCAGAGTACCCCCCTGTTCCAATCCCAAGTTCCAGCCGAAATACATGCCTGATATTACATACCCTACACCCAGGCCCCAGAGCATAACTGGGCCCAGTGTCCTTTTAAGGGTTTGATTCGATGGCTCGCTCAATACCTGGGGTCATTAGGAGTAGAAATCAAAAGATAGTAAAAATTCCCTGTGAAATCATATCATTGGTTGACGAATAAGATTGTGGTATGTTTTCACCAGCAGATGCTGCGAAACACCTAAAGTGAACAGGAGGTACAGCCAGTAATATACCAATTGCAGTCTGTAGGGTCCATTCAAACGATATTTACGGGCCGAGGTAACCACATAATCGGGTAATACAGAAAACGAGCCTTTCCTCATTAACCGGGCTACTATCTCCTGATCCTCAAACAGCGCCAGGTCTTCCCTGAACCCTCCAGCCTTAATAAAATGCCTCCGCTCTACAAACAAACTCTGGTCACCATAGCGAAATGCCTTAAAATCAAACCGGGTGAACCAGCTGTTGAATGTCAAAAACCAATGACTCCAATTGAATTTCAGTCTGAAACATCCACTGAATTTTTTCTCCTCAATGGCACGCCGGATTCGTTGCGCAAACCCCCTGGGTGGTCTGGTATCCGCATGCAGGAAATACAAAATATCACCCTTAGCATGGTGAGCGCCCAGGTTCATCTGGACCGCCCGGCTGCGTTGTTCGCAACGGATTACACCAGCCCCCGATCTGGTGGCAAATTCGGCAGTTCGATCCTTACTATTACCGTCAACTACTAAAATTTCACAGATCAAATCATGGTCTGGATCCAATGGTAAATATTCCAGCAAGGCAACAATATGTCGCTCCTCATTAAGGGTTGGTATAATAATACTTATGGCCAATTTTTGTCGGTCTATTTCACCTGCAGGTTCTCCAGTTCTATCCGGGACAATAGCTCCAGTTTCCCCTGGTTAAACTGGTCATCGTATTCCGCAATGGGGATCATATCATCCAGCTCCTTATAATTTTCGTAATCAGCAAAACGAATACCTCCGACCGTCCTTACATTGTAGGGTGCCCGGAACCGCTTGCCTCCACCATCTGTAAAGTAGACATAAGCCAGGTAATCCATAGTGAGTTTTTCCTGGTGTATCCAATAAACAAATTCATCCTGAAAGTCTTCCCCACCGCCATCTTGATCAAAGGTAATACGCACTTTATGATACGGCTCTCCTCCTATCTCTCCCACACCCAGGTACTGTTTGTTCACTGCCGGATCGTTCAGGCGGTATGGCAAAAGAGCAAAGTAGGCCACGGAATTAACTGACCTGGCATATGCCGCAGCCTTTTTTACGGTATCGGTTATATCTCGACCATCGAGATAGCGCTTAAATCCTTCGTTGTTGAGTATATCTTTGATTTCACCCTGTGAATCGGAGAAATGACGCTCATATTGAAACCGGCCGCCCTGGTGGTGCATTACATAATGGCGGTCGCGAAAGTCAAAACTTGCTTCGAAATTTTCGTAGCGCTTCCCTCCATGGTTCTCAATGACCCGGTCAATTATTTCCTGGGCATTTTTCTTATTGCTGCAGGCCAGCAAACAGCCAGCCAGCAGCAATATTGCGAATCTAAGTGCCTTCATTGTTGGTGAACGTATTGTAACTCTATGGAATTCTTAAAAAAATAAGAAACCGCAAATTACAAAATACCGCTTTAACCCGTGACTACTAATGCTGTGCTAAAAGTTCCACCGACTGCACCAGCTTAATGAACTCGGCACGATACCCCTGTGGATCATTGCCCTGAGCACCTCTGGCCCATTCCTCTACCTTTACAAAGGTCGATTCCCCCTTAAATTCCGAATCTCTCAGCAGCATGCCAAATGAGGCCACCGCCGCACTCCACCTAAAATTATCACTGGTCCGTGATTCGGGTACAGGTTCTGCCGCCACCAGCTCAGTTATTAAGCTGCTGCGATTGCCCTGTGGTTGTTTGTACCTTAACTTAACTGTCATTAATTCCCCATTGAAATCTCCATCAGTCAATGTTTCCCGCTTTTGATATTTGAGGTCATCAATAGTCCCGATATAGTTGGATTGGGAAGTGGTGCCATGAGGGATGATCTCGTACAGTGCGGTAACCGTATGACCAGACCCCAGCTCTCCCGCATCCTTCCTGTCGTCGTTAAAGTCTTCATCTCTCAGCTTTCTGTTTTCATAACCAATTAACCTATAGGCTTTTACATAGGCAGGATTAAATTCAACTTGCAGCTTTACATCTTTGGCAATAGTAAATAATGTGCCTCCAAACTCATTAACCAGGACTTTCTTGGCCTCCATAATATCATCAATGTAAGCGTAGTTGCCATTGCCTTTATCTGCCAGCGTCTCCATCTTGGAGTCTTTATAATTGCCCATGCCAAACCCCAGCACTGTCAGGAATATCCCGTGTTCCCTTTCCTGTTCAATTAACCTTTCCATTTCCGCATTGCTGGAGGCGCCAACATTGAAATCGCCATCAGTGGCCAGGATAACACGATTATTGCCCCCTTCCATAAACTGCTCTCTGGCAATGTTGTATGCCAGCCTGATTCCCTGTCCTCCCGCGGTAGAACCTCCTGCCTGCAATTGACTTAAAGCTTCCAGAATGGTCTGTTTTTGACTTCCAGAGGTCGATGGCAGTACTACCCCGGCCGCTCCCGCGTAAACCACCAGCGACACCCTGTCGTCGGGCCGAAGTTGTTTTGTAAGCAACTTAAAAGCAGACTTTAATAAGCCCAGTTTATTGGGGCTATTCATGGAACCGGAAACATCGATCAAAAATACCAGGTTACTGGGTGGTAGGTTTTCGGTGGGGATCGTTTTCCCCTGCAGCCCTATATGCACCAATTGGTGCTCACTATTCCAGGGAGCAGTCGACAGCTCCGAAAAGACAGCAAACGGTTCTTCATCTTGGGGTTCCTCATACTGGTAATCGAAATAATTTACCAGTTCCTCGATGCGAACCGCATCCTTGGGTGGTAGCTGACCCTGTCGCAAAAATCGTCTCACATTGCTGTATGAGGCGGCATCAACATCTATGGAGAAGGTGGAAAGCGGGTTTTGCAGTGGATCGTGAAATATATTTTCCTGAATTGCATCATACGCCTCGGTATTATGCTGCAGATATTGCTCCTGGGCAGGATAATAGGATTGGCTGGAAATCACTCCCTGGGGTAGCCTCCGGCTGGTTCTGCCCGGAGCTGCCTTATTATATTGGTCGCTCATCTCTTCCATCACTGTCATTTCTAACTCCTCCTCCGGTGCGTGTACCAATTGACCTGATTTTAAGTGGAAATCAATGACGCCGTTAGCTCCCACCGCCACTTCCTGGGAGATAAAACCAATGGCGCTAACCACCAGAACGGACTGCTGATTTGGCACCGATATCCGGTACTTCCCGTTAAAATCGGTTCGTGTGTTAATAGTGGTTCCCTTTACCGTCAAATTTGCTCCGTACAACGGATTTTTCCCGGATTGGTCATATACCGTACCGGTAATCTGAATAGAATTATTAGGATGATTAAATCCAATCAGGGCCATAAATAAGATTAAAATTGTGCTTTTCATGATATTCGTTTTTATCATGAGATGAAGCTTTCAAACAAATTCCATAAAGTTCAGCTAATTATTTTTGTAGTACATGCGTTATATTTCCAAAACACCACACTTCATAGTGTTCAAAAATGTTTGGTTCCATCAGTTCCAGGTATAGCGCGCTAGATGATACCAGTTTACTGGATCGCTATAAGGAAACCCACAACATGGAGTACCTGGGGGTTTTATATCACCGGTATATGCATCTGGTTTACGGGGTTGCTTTAAAATATCTTAAAGACCCGGATCTCAGCAAAGATGTGGTGATGCAGATTTTTGAGGTCCTGGTGGAAAAACTTCCCTATCACCAGGTGACGAATTTTAAATCCTGGTTGTATGTCGTAAGCAAGAATCACTGTCTGGGGATGCTGCGCAAAAAGCCGCCTGTTGAAAGTATCGACCACATATTTATGGAAACTCAGGAAAAGCTCCATCTTAACGGTGAGGATAGGGAAGGTAATGAGGTGGATTTAACTGTAGCATTATCCAGTTTAACATCTCATCAGCGGCGCTGTATACAGATGTTCTATTATGAGAAAAAATCCTATCAGGAAATCGCCAGTGAAACCGGCTATTCTCAAAATAAGGTCAAAAGTTATATTCAAAACGGTAAAAGGAACCTGAAGATATATTTGGATAAAAATGAACCAGAATAACCCAAATAACGACCTGACCCATCTTACTCCGGAGCTCATTGATGGGTACCTTAATGGTACTTTGTCAGCGGAAATAAAACATAAGGTGGTACAATACCTGGCTGACAATCCCTTTGAGGCCGAGGCCCTGGAGGGTTTGAGTTCCCAGCATTCCGAGCTTGCCAATGATATGTTGGATCTGGAAGCCCGGCTGTCCGACAGGATTTCGACACCTCGTGAGAAAAAGTGGTACCATCGTTATTGGCAGGTGGCTGCTGCCATTCTGGTGCTAATGGTGTCGGGGCTAACCATATACCTGCTCACTCCGGATAATGTGAGCGAGGTGGCAGTAAATCAGGTAACTGATGAAGAAATACCAAAGGAAAATCCTCTGTCCCCTCAGTCCGGAGCACGAGATGTCGCTTCAGAACGATCGTCAGCAAAGCCGGAAACAACCCCATTGGTGTCAGGTGATAAGAATCCGGCTGGGATTTCCAGCAGGGAAAAGCAACCGCCTCCGGAAGAAAGCGATCTTGACCTTCGCCCAGACAGAACCAACGAGGTCGCTGCTGTTAAATCCGTCCCTAATCAACAACTGCAGCCCCAAAATGATCTTTCAGGAGACGAAAAGGAAATTTTTGATAATCAGTTGCAACAGTCGCCGGTACCAGCCGGGCAGTCAGAGATCCTCGAAGAAACAGTGGAAGAAAGTTTGATCTCCTCACAGGCACCCGAAGCTGCTAAAGCAAATTCTTTTAGCAGTAGAAAAAGATCTGTGTCCGCTCCGGCTTCGGGAATAACCAGAAGCTTACCCAGCGCCCACCCCCCCGAACACTGGCAGGAATATTTATCAAATAATCTTCGCTATCCCACCCTCGCCAAATCTCAGCAAACCGCAGGCTTGGTAAAGGTAAAATTCCTGGTCGATACCCAGGGCAAACCATCACAATTTGAGGTTACTGAAAAACTGTGTGATCAGTGCGACCAGGAAGCGGTAAGAGTAATAAGGGAAGGACCTTTGTGGAAACCCGCGGTACATGACGGGCAACCGGTTAAATCACAGGCTGAAATAACGGTTGAGTTTCCACCGGTTAGCGACCCATAAAAGTGAGTGTTAACTATTGCCTGTTTTATTAGAACTTAAACTTATAATTTTGCTAAATTGACCCGGATGAATTCAAGGGTTCGGATCGATAAACATATATTGTCGGATTGGGTGGGCGCAAATCGCTGGGATGAATCATCCCTTCTCCAAAAATACCTTCAAACTGGTGATCTGGGGTTTTTATTAACCCTGTATCGTCCCTATATGCACCTGGTCTATGGACTGGCTAATAAATTTGTTCAGAATCCGGCCCAAAGTCAGGAGATTGTCTATTGCCTTTTTAAAAAACTCATCAAAGAAGTTAAGCAGCAGGAAATTAGAATGTTCAGTGCCTGGCTTTATAATATCAGTTTACAGTTTTGTAAACAATGGCGTAGCAGAGGACAAATAGACGCCGAGCAGTTAGTAGCCTTGGGGGGAACCAGCCAAACTCCCATTACCTATTACGATGATGATGACGACCAGTTCGAAGCCGAGATAAGCAATATGGAGGATGAGGTGAAGCACTTAAAAGCGCAACAGCAAAAGTGTTCGGAACTGTTTTTTAAACAGCAGAAATGTTTTCAGGAAATTGCCGACATTACGGGCTGGGAAATTTCACAGATTAAGCGTCACCTGCAAAACGTGAAAAGAAGGGCCAATATTTATCAGGAATAGAAATCAGAAATAAGAAAATACATACCAGCTGTGGTGATGGCGCGTTCCTGAACCGGGAATTAACTAAAAAATACCTGGCTGGTACACTCTCCCCCGAAGAAAATTACCAGCTTGAAAACCGCTTGCTGGAGAATGATTTTTTTTACGATGCTGTTGAAGGACTGGAACAGGTACCCTGGGATCAATGTCACCGCCAGTTGGAAGAGGTTGAATCCAGAATCGTTAAAGGCTTTTCCATAAACCAGACCAATGGCGTAAATCGAAATATCACTCTGGGTATTATTGGGATCTTCACTACCTTAATGGCTGCCTGGTACTTTACCTCAAAGAATACGGATCCGGTCGATCTCACCTCCGAGCAGATAGCTACTACTGCAGAACCATCGCCGGAAATGGTATCAGACCCATTGCCTGAAATAGTAGATTCCACTGCCACCGGGGATACCCTTTCAAAACCTGTAGCAACACCCTCGGAACAACAGCAAACCATCACTCCGGTATCCCCATCACCTGTCAAAAAGCCGCAGCGGCGGGCGACAGCCAGTCCCAAAAGACAGGACAGCCCCACCGATCAGACGATGGAGCGGCATATTACTGTAGGCAGGGTGGTGGACACCAAAGGAATTCCTATAGTAGATGCTCTGGTGACCTCAGGGGAAGCTACCGATACCACAGACAAAAGTGGCTATTATGCGCTGAAGGTACCACCGGGAGGTAATAGAATAAAAGTTACTCATTTGGCTACCTCCTATGGCGTAGAAGTCCACTCCCAACAGAATTGGGAGATTGTGCTGGATATAGCCAACCAAAAAGTGGTCGACTACCACCCCATAAATGCCGCCAACCGCTTTAAATAAGTATTTTACCATGTGAGTTGTTATCCATAATTGCCACCATGAACGAAATGATTGACTTTCTCGCACAATTGCCCTGGTGGGCCTACCTGCTATTGCTCCTGGTTATAATTTTTATCCGGGATATCCTCAATAAGGAGCATACTATTAAGCACAATTTCCCCATTATCGGGCATCTTCGCTACCTCCTGGAGTCCATTGGGCCGGAAATGAGGCAATATATCGTTGCCAACAACCGGGAAGAACTGCCCTTTAACCGCAGGCAGCGATCCTGGATCTATGCCTCGGCCAAATCGGAAAATAATTATCAGGGATTCGGCACGGACCAGGACCAGCATGAGCCCGGCTTTGTCTTTGTCAACCCCACCATGATCCCCTTTGCCCTGCCGGACAATCATCCCAATCATTCTGATGCCAGCTTTTGCCCCTGCGCTAAAATTATTGGTGAAGGCAGAAGAAAGAAACCCTACCGTCCGGGTAGCATCATCAACATCAGCGCCATGAGTTTTGGGTCGCTATCGGCCAGGGCGGTTTCAGCCCTTAACCAGGGTGCTTACCAGGCAAACTGCTACCACAACACCGGTGAAGGCGGACTTTCACCCTATCACTCACATGGAGCAGATGTGGTGTTTCATTTTGGCACCGGATACTTTGGGGTGAGAGATGATGCCGGTAAGTTTAGTGTTTCAAAACTAACCTCATTGGTGAATCAAAACCCATTTGTAAAAGCCATTGAGGTAAAGTTAAGTCAGGGGGCAAAACCGGGGAAAGGCGGGGTCCTGCCTGCAAAAAAGATCACTGCGGAAATTGCCGCCATACGCCATTTGCCTATGGGAAAGGATGTTTTATCTCCCGCCAATCATTCCGCTTTCAGCAATGTACAGGAGTTGGTGGACCTGATTGAAGAAATAGCAGAAGAGACCGGCTTGCCGGTTGGCATTAAATCAGCGGTGGGAAAGCTGGATATGTGGAGGGAACTGGTACAAATTATCAAGACCACCAACCGGGGTCCGGATTTTATTACCATAGACGGCGGAGAAGGAGGCACCGGTGCTGCGCCACCCAGTTTTTCGGACCATGTGGCACTTCCTCTCACTTATGCCTTTGCCAAAGTTTACCAGCTATTTCTGCTGGAAAACCTGACCGACAGGGTGGTCTTCTGTGCCTCCGGTAAATTGGGATTGCCCGCCCACGCTTTAAAAGTATTTGCCATGGGTGCTGACCTGATCAATGTGGCCCGGGAAGCCATGATCGCCATCGGCTGTATCCAGGCGCAAAGATGCCACACCAATTTGTGTCCTACCGGAATAGCAACGCAAAACAAATGGCTGGAAAGTGGTATTAACGTGCCGAGAAAAGCAGAACGGTTTTACAACTATGTAAAAACCCTCAGAAAGGAAGTATTGGAAATCACCCGAAGTGCCGGTTATGAACACCCTTGTCAAATGACCATGCGAGATGTGGATATCAGTATGGGTGATAACAATCATACTAAAAGCCTGCGGGAAGCTTATAACTATCAAAAGGCCCCGGTGAATTTTGACTCAATGCAGGCATTCCTGGATTGCCCTTTTCTGGGGGGCCACTATAACAAACAGCAGTTCCAGGCGGTGGACTGATCTTAGCTATAACGCGCAAAATTTTATATTTTACCTCACAAACAAAGGCAAAATGAGGTTTATCGATCAAACCCGAGTTGAATTTAACCGCGAGCTGTGGCCTGATTCCTTATGGAGAAAGAAATTATTTATAATAATTTTCGGGACAGATACTCACGCCGGTAGACAGTTCGACATCATACTGTTGTGGGCTATAGTCCTAAGCATCCTGGTGGTGATGCTGGAGAGTGTGGTTGAAATCAGGCAGGAATACGGACAGGTCCTCAGAATTGCCGAATGGGTATTCACCATTATCTTTACCATTGAATACCTGGCCAGAATCATTTCTATCGGTAAACCCTGGTACTATATAACCAGTGTATTTGGCGTAATAGATTTTCTATCCATCATCCCCACTTACCTCAGTCTGTTTATAGTTGGCGGACAGTACTTGCTGATTATCAGGGCACTGCGATTACTCAGGATATTTAGGATTCTGAAGTTGAGCCGTTATATGGGAGAATCCAGAGTATTGGCCAAGGCTTTGAACGCCAGCAGGCATAAAATCACCGTTTTTATGTGGGTGGTACTCACAACGGTAATCATAATGGGTACCATGATGTACATGATTGAGGGGGGAGACAATGGTTTTACCAGCATTCCCAGGAGCATATACTGGGCAATCGTTACCCTCACCACCGTTGGATATGGAGATATTGCCCCTCAGACGGTATTAGGGCAAATCATAGCCTCGGTCATTATGATTTTAGGTTATGCCATCATTGCGGTTCCTACGGGAATTGTAACTGCGGAAATCACCCAACAAAAAATAGGCAACCGGAATATGCAGGGGTGCACCAGATGCGGATTCAATGATCATGCAGCAGATGCCATTTTTTGCAAGAGATGCGGGAACCAATTGAGTATGACTGAAGATGAAGATGAAGATGAAGATGTGGACAATGACCTTGAAATAAGCTCATGAACGAATTCAGGGGTAAAAGAGCTATCATCACGGGAGCAGCACAAGGCATTGGCTTCAGCATAACCAAAGAACTTTTAGATAAAGGTGCCAGGGTCATTTTGAATGACCTGGATACAGAACTGATTGAAGAAGCACGCCAAAGACTAGGAGCTCCGGAGCATCTCATCACCTTTCCCGGTGATGCATCAGAGCAATCTAACGGTAGAAAGATGGTGGAATTGGCGGTTGCTGAATTTGGTGGCTTGGATTTCGCCATAGCCAATGCTGGTCTAACCGAAATGGGTGATTTTTTCGAATTCTCCGAAAGCAAGCTCCAGCGTATGCTAAATCTGAATCTGGCCGGTTCTTTCTTCTTAGCACAGGTAGCAGCCCGGCAAATGGTTCTACAAAACAGTGGTGGCAGAATACTGTTCATGTCATCAGTGACCGGGGTTCAGGCCCACCTTGATACCGAAGGTTACGGCATGACAAAAGCGGCATTGCGTATGTTAGCCAAAGACCTGGGCCCCAGACTCGCTCCATATGGCATTAATGTAAACTGTGTAGCGCCTGGCGCCACCCTGACGGAGCGAACACTTTCGGAAAAGGGTTATGCGGAAGCCTGGGGAAAAGTAATCCCCACTGGTACCGCTTCCACTCCACAGGATATCGCAAAGGCCTGTCTTTTTCTCCTGGGTCCTGATAGCAGGCAGATCACCGGTCAAACCTTAGTTGTGGATGGAGGGTGGACCAACATTAGCCCGTTACCACCGGAGCTGTATTCCTGACAAGATCCTATTGAGTAGGTCAACTCCCTGATCCCTGACACAGGTCATCCACCTTGGGTGCCTGGCCGGGTGGATGTGGTACCGTTGGTGGCTTTTATCACTCGTTAAAGTATATTTGCCCACATCCCGGTCCAGGCATACTTAAACAATCCATGTGAAAAAGAAAAAACTCACCATTTACGATATTGCAAAGGAGCTCAGCATTTCACCATCAACGGTATCCCGGGCTTTAAAAGATCACCCGGGTATTGGTAAAAAAACCAAAAAAGCTGTACTGCGGGTAGTAAAACGTACCGGTTATAAACCCAATGCACTGGCAGCAGGTCTCAGAAGCAATAAAACCAACACCATTGGTGTGATTATATCCGAGATCAACCGGCCGTTCATCTCCTCGTTAATCAGTGGGATTGAAACCACCGCCAGTAAAGCAGGTTACAATGTTATCATTACCCAGTCCCATGATAGTCAGGATAAGGAGATAGCCATCGCACAATCCCTATACGCCAGCAGGGTTGAGGGACTGGTGGTTTCCCTGGCCATGGGTACGGAAGATTATGGTCATTTCGACCAGTTTATGCTAAATGACTTTCCCGTGGTTTTTGTGGATCGGGTACCGGAAAAAGTTAATCTGGACAAAGTGGTTATTGACAATTTCAATGCAGGGTTTAAGGCAACCGAGCATCTCATTCAACAGGGATGCAGGAGAGTTGCACATTTAGGCGGGGCACAGCGACGGAATGTATACCGGGAAAGACAGGACGGCTACCTGGCAGCCTTAAGAAAATACCAGCTGGACATTGACGAGGACCTAATCTGCAATACCTATGTTACCAGCGCGAAAGAAGGTTATAAAGTCAGCGAGCAAATGATGAACCGCAAGCTTCCACCGGATGGGATTTTCGCCGCAAACGACACCGCGGCAGTAAGCGTCATACAATACGCCAAGCAGGTTGGCCTATCTGTCCCGGATCAGCTGGCAGTAGTTGGATTTAACGACGATCCGATTTCGTTGATCATTGACCCCGCCTTGTCCACAGTATCACATCCCGCAGTAGAAATGGGGAAAATTGCCGCGCAGCAGATTTTGAACGACAAGGGCAACGAAGGTTTCGTAGCTGCGCGTACCACGGTATTGGAAACTGAATTGATCATAAGGGCTTCTTCTCTGCGAAATAGCAAGCTGAACTGATTACAGTTTAAAGATCTTACTTCTCAGGAAACTTGTGCTAAAGGAGCACCGATTTTAGTATATTAATATTTAAATCCATGGCACCACCGGCAGAAACAAGTAATCCCAACCAGTATCATCAGGATATACCCGGCAATCCTTCAACTGCCACCAGCAGCCGGGTTAAACTGAATGATCGTTCACCGGGTACACCCTTAAAAGTATTTTCGGAAACGGAGTGGGATTTTTGGACTCAAAACGGATATATAGTACTGAAGCACGCTGTGCCCAGGAATCAGGCCCTGGAAACCGCCAGTTTTATTTGGGAATTTGAGGAAAAAGATCCTCATGACTCATCCACCTGGTATACCGAACCGCGGGCAGAAATCCAGATGAAAGAACTGGCTGGTACCGGCATGGTAGAAGTCTACCATAACCAACATCTTTGGAATAACCGCCAACACCCAAAAATCTATAATGCCTTCGTGGATATTTGGGGAAAAGAAAAATTATGGGTTACTATTGATCGGGCGAACTTAAATTTCCCCATACGACCGGGATTTGAGTACCAGGGTTTTATCCACTGGGATTACGATCCGGAAACACGCCCACAAAATGTGCAGGGCGTATTGGCCCTGTCTGATCAGACAGATCCCGATATGGGTGGGTTTCAGTGTATACCTGAATTATACCGCACCTATGATAGTTGGAAACTGAGTCAACCAGCCGACCGCGATCGATTCAAACCGGACATCACGCAGTTTGAAGACCAGATTGTAAAAGTATCACTACAGGCGGGAGACCTGCTTATTTTTAACAGTACCCTGCCTCATGGTATCAGGGCCAACCTCAGCAAAGATAAAGTACGCATAGCCCAATATATTTCCATGATGCCGGCAGAAGAAACTAATGAAGCACTGCGACAATGGCGAATTAATTCCTGGAGAAACCGTATAGCACCTGAAGGCTATGCTTTTCCCGGAGATCCTCGAAAACTGGAGCAGCAGAAATACGGGGTAGCGGAACTAACGGAACTGGGACAGAAACTTTTGGGCTTACGTGAATGGGATGGATAGCGTTATGGGTTATAAGTTATTTGAGTGTGGCTGGGACTTGGCACTGGTAACGGCGCTGGCTGCTACAGGTATTGGTTAATGATATTTTCGTAAAGTTCTTGTTGACCACTGCGCATTTCGGGCTCGCCATTGGATTTCGCCATTTCCTGCAGGTCATCCAGGCTTAATTTACCACTTTCAAACTCCTGCCCCCGGAGGCTGTCAAAGCTGCCGTATCGCACCTTTCGAAGCTCACAGTACTGGCTATTTTCCAAAATGTCATGCGCTATTAGCAGGGCCCTGGCAAAGGCATCCATACCTCCGATGTGTGCATAAAAAATATCGTTGAGATCCGTGCTGTTACGACGTGTCTTTGCATCGAAATTTATTCCTCCCCCTTTAAATCCACCTGATTCGAGGATTACTAACATAGCTTCTGTGAGTTCGTAGACATTAACCGGGAATTGATCAGTGTCCCATCCGTTTTGATAATCGCCCCGGTTGGCATCGATACTGCCTAGCAAGCCGGCCCCCGCGGCCACCTGTAGTTCATGCTGAAACGAATGCTGTGCCAGAGTAGCATGATTCACTTCCACATTCAGTTTGAAGTCATCCATTAAATCGTATTCCCTGAGAAATCCAACCACGGTGGCCGCGTCAAAATCATACTGGTGTTTGGTGGGTTCCATTGGCTTGGGTTCGATAAAGAATGTCCCTTTGAAACCCTGGCTGCGGGCGTAGTCTTTGGCCATATGCAGAAACCTGCCCATATGGTCCAGCTCCCGCTTCATATCAGTATTTAGCAAGGACATATAGCCCTCTCTTCCTCCCCAGAACACATAATTGGCGCCTCCCAGTTTGATAGTTACATCCAGTGCATTTTTTACCTGGGCCCCGGCATAAGCAACTACCTGCAAATCCGGATTAGTAGCAGCGCCATTCATATAACGGGGATGGGAGAACAGGTTGGCAGTTCCCCACAGCAACTTGACCCCCGATTCCTGCTGTTTCTGCATAGCGTAATCTGAAATAACCTGTAACCTTTGCTCCGATTCTGCCAGAGATCCACCCTCTTCTATCAGGTCAAAATCATGAAAACAATAGAATGGCATGCCGATCTTGGTGATGAATTCAAAAGCGGCATCCATTTTGTCCTTAGCCTGTTGTATTGGGTCAGAAGCCACCAACCAGGGGAATTGTTTGGTGGGTGCGCCAAAAGGATCTAACCCGGTACCGCAGAAAGTGTGCCAATAAGCTGTGGCAAATCTCAAATGATCTTTCATGGGTTTGCCCGCTACCAGCCGGTTGGCCTGATAATATTTAAAGGCCAGCGGATTGTCAGATTCCTTCCCTTCGTAACTGATTGCTTCTACCCCCGTGAAGTATTCCTTATCTCCAAGGTTGATTTTGATATCCGAACTGGCTTCAGGCTGATTTTCCATGATTATTCTTTGATTTGAGTTATCAATTTTGGTTACCCTGCAATATAACTAAGATTTCAGCAGTTGCTCAAGGTCTGCTTTCCACAATTCATATCCTTGGCGATATTTGTCGCTTTCTTCTGAAGCAGCATACTGCTGCAACACTCTGAGATCCCCCATTGCTTCCTCAATAGACCCATATACTCCAGCTGCCACTCCCGAGGCTTTTGCTGCTCCAACAGCTCCGGTCGTTTTCACCAAATTGATCTCACAATCTAACAGACTTGCCACGGTAGTGGAAAAAATAGCGGATTGAAACAGGTTATCATTCCCAACCTTCATAACCTCCACAGCAAGACCCATTTCTTTCAAAATATTCACTCCATAGGCAAAGCTGTACGCAATACCTTCTAAGGATGCCCGGTACATGTGAGCTGCACTGTGCTTGTTCAGCTGCAGATTTAATATTTGAGCTCCGGGATTCTTATTTCCTAACATGCGCTCTGCGCCATTTCCAAAAGGAATCACCCGTAATCCATCGCTTCCAATGGCCACACCGCTAGCCAGTTGCTCCATTTCCGTATAACCCACTTTGCCACCTGCCAGATTGTGTTTCATCCAACTGTATTGTATGCCAGCCCCGTTAATGCATAAAAGGATCCCAATAGAGGGCTTCTTGGCCATATGGTTTACGTGAGCAAAACCATTTACTCTTACTTCCGAATCAAAAACCGGACGGTCTACCACACCAAAAACCACTCCCGAAGTACCTCCGGTGGCAGCTATTTCCCCGGGTTTTAATACATTGAGGGCCAGCGCATTGTTTGGCTGGTCACCAGCGCGGTAGCCAACGGGTATTCCCGGTTTTAAGCCAAGCAGGCCAGCAACTTCTTCTTTTAATGTTCCCTGATTGGAAAAGGTGGGGCGTATTTCCGGGATTACACTGCGGTCAAAACCGTAATAGTCGATCAGAAAATCCGCCAGTTTATTTTTCTTAAAATCCCAAAAAATACCTTCAGAAAGCCCGGTTACAGTAGTGCATATTTCTCCGGTAAGACGCATGGCAATGTAATCACCCGGAAGCAGGATTTTATCAATGCGCTGATACACCTCGGGTTCATTTTGCTGCACCCATTTCAATTTGGAGGCGGTAAAATTGCCGGGACTGTTCAACAGATGAGACAAACATTTCTCCGCCCCCAGATCGGCAAAAGCCTGGTCACCAATGGACACCGCCCGGCTGTCGCACCAGATAATTGACGGTCGCAACACCTGCTGGTGCTGGTCTACCAGTACCAACCCGTGCATCTGGTAGGAAATTCCTATACCACCAATATCCCCGGGGTTGATATCCGTTGACTGCAACAACTTTCGGGTGGCCTGACAAACATTTTGCCACCATACTTCAGGGTCCTGCTCAGCCCATTCGGATTCCGGGGCATCAATTACCATTTCGGTGTCAGGTGACTGAACCACCTTTATGGAAGATCTACTATCAGCCTCTACCAGGGCAGCTTTAACAGAAGAACTCCCAATGTCAAAACCAAGTAAATACATAGCCTTTGTTTGAGTTATATCAATCACCGGGAGTCCTGGCAGCAAACTTAAACACAGTAGTACTCCGGTAGGTTTCACCCGGATCCAGACGTACTGAAGGATACTCCGGCCGGTTGGGACTATCCGGATAGTGGTGTGTTTCCAAACACAATCCCCCGTGTTTATGGTAAGCTTTTCCTTTTCCGGTAATGCTGCCATTCATAAAATTGGCAGAGTAAAACTGTACCCCCGGCTCTGTGGTTTCCACGGTCATTTCTCTACCGGTGACCGGATCATAAAGTACTGCTGCTGAGCGTAATGTTCCCGGCTCACCCGTAATAACCCAGGTGTGATCGTACCCACCGCCAATTTTCAACTGGGGGTGATCCTGGTTTATTCTTTCTCCTACCGTGTGCGCTTGTCGAAAGTCAAACGGTGTACCGGCTACCGATTCCGGAGCACCAAGTGGTATCAGCCCTTCATCAACCGTTAGGTAGCTGTCTGCGTAAATAGTCAATTCCTGATCGAGTATGTTCTTTGCTGCAGGGTTGAGATTGAAGTAGGAATGCTGGGTCATATTAACAATAGTAGGGCGGTCGGTGGTGGCTGAATAATCTATCCTGAGTGCATCATCATTGCGAAGCAGATAGGTTACCTTAACCTGTAATTCACCGGGGTATCCCTCTTCCATGTGGGCACTGGTATAGTATAACTCCAGTTTAGGACCTTCCGGGGTGTCTGAAGCCTGGGACCGCCACACTTTTTTATCAAATCCTTTGGTACCACCATGCAGGTGGTTCTCTCCATTGTTCTTTACCAGGGGATATTCCTGGCCGTCCAGGGTAAACTTTGCCCCCCCTATCCGGTTGCCATACCGTCCTACCAATGCACCAAAGAAAGGATGACCATCAAGGTAAGATTGCAGATCATTAAATCCCAGCACAACATCACCGTAGTTCCCCTGCCGGTCCGGAGCGGTCAAACTGGTAATAATCCCACCATAGTCCATCACATCCATTCGCATACCATTGGTATTGACAAGCGTATATAATGTTACTGTGTCTCCTTCTTCAGTTAGCCCAAAGTTTCTGGCTTCAATTTCCGTATTCATTTCCTGGGGAACAATTTCGTTGCTTTCGGAATCATTTTTGGCATTCTTACAGGTACTCAAACCCAAAAGAACCAACAAATAAATTAAATTTCTCATAACGTGACTTTTAAACCAACAGGACAATGATCAGATCCGTGATAATCCGGATAGATGACTGCTTCTAAAATCTCATCCGCTATTCGATTGCTACACAAAAAGTAATCGATGCGCCATCCCGTATTGTTTTCTCTGGCATTGAACATATAACTCCAATAAGTGTATGCCCCCGTTAAATCCGGATAGAAGCTACGAAAAGTATCAAAAAATCCGTCGTTTAGCAATTTTGAGAAACCATCTATCTCTGCCTGGGTATATCCGGCGGTTTTGTTGTAATTGGATTTGGGATTGGCCAGGTCGATACTTTGATGGGCAACATTGAAGTCCCCGCAGGCGATCACCGGCTTCTGTTCATCAAGGATACGCAGGTAACGCCTGAATGCCTTGTCCCAGGTCTGGCGATACTCCAGTCGAGACAGGCCACGTCCGCTGTTGGGCACATAAACAGTCACCAAATAAAATTCCGGGTACTCCAGGGTAATAACCCTGCCCTCCTGGTCGTGCTTGATGATGCCAATATCATAGCTGACCGAGAGGGGTTCCAGCCTGGATAGGATGGCAGTCCCCGAATACCCTTTTCTCCCTTTGGACGCGTTTACGTAAGAATGATATTCTGGCAACAGGGTCAGGGCAGTTTTCACCTCTTCCTTCTGGGCCTTGGTCTCTTGCAGGCAAAGGAAGTCGGGGTTGAGTTGCTTGATCTGGGATATAAAGTCTTTTTTTAATATAGCCCTGATACCATTTACATTCCAGGATATGAAATTGAGTGTGTTTGACATTGCAGCTAATATAAAGCTATTGCATATATACTTAATCCAGTTTCTGAAAATTGTGCAGAAAGGACGTACATTTGTTATGATCCGGAAGTAAGAATCTAAATTAAATCAAACCCCAATAATCATGGACAGACGAAAATTTTTGCCATTTATAGTATTAGGAATAGTCGGTTTGTTTGCAGTAATGGTATTTGCGAACAGTATATTTCTCACCATCCAGCCAGGAGAGAAAGGCATACTATTTCGCAGATTCGGAGGCGGTCTCGATAAAGAACAGGTCTACAACCAGGGGTTTCACATCATTGCCCCATGGAACAGGATGTTTATCTATGATGTGCGTATTCAGGAATCACTAGCCACCATGGAAGTGCTCTCCAAAAACGGGTTGACCATCAAATGCGAACTTTCTTATCGCTTTCAGCCGGTGTCAGACCAAATTGGATACTTGCACGACAACATAGGTTTTGATTATCATCAGAGGATTATAGTTCCTGAAATCCGATCTGCTACCAGGGAAGTCATCGGCAAGTATTTACCGGAAGAACTTTACTCCAGTAAAAGAGAAGCCATACAGGATGAGATCTATCAGCGAACCAGTACCGCAATATCGGAAAAACACTTGAACATGGATGCCGTGCTCATCCGGGAGGTAGTACTACCGGCGACACTTCAGGAAGCCATTGAAAAGAAACTAAAACAGGAACAGGAAAGTCTGGAATACGAGTTCAGGATTACCAAAGCGGAGCAGGAAGCGGAAAGGCAACGCATTGAAGCAGAGGGAAAAGCCCGGGCCAATACCATCATTTCCGCCAGCCTTACGGATAAGATTTTGCAGGAAAAGGGTATCGATGCCACCAAGGAGCTGGCGCAGTCGCCTAACGCCAAAGTAGTAGTGGTGGGCGGTGGCGATGACGGGCTGCCATTGATACTTGGAAACAATTAGAAATAACGAATTACGGCTTACGAAAAATTCTACCCCCCGGTATTTGGTAATTCGTAACTTCTAATTTATATAAATGCAATTTTTGCTTAAATTCACATCCCTCCAAGAATACCGGGAGGAGCAATTATTTAAAAATCTAATTTAATTCCAATATGTCCGAATCCGCCAAGCTAAGCATAGATGGCAAGACCTATGAATTACCAATTGTCCAAGGAACTGAACAAGAACGTGCAATTGATATCAGTAAGTTACGAGGTTTAACCAGTGGTGTCACCACCATTGATCCAGGTTACAAAAACACCGGTTCCACTAAAAGTGCCATTACCTTTCTGGATGGAGAAAAAGGGATTCTCAGATATAGGGGATATTCCATTGAGGAATTGGCCGAACACAGCACCTTTCTGGAGGTGGCATATCTGCTCATTTACGGAGAGCTCCCCAGCGAGCAACAATATAATGACTGGGTATCTGCCATAACACTACATACCCTGGTACACGAAGAGATAAAGGATATACTGGATGGTTTTCCCAGTAATGCTCACCCCATGGGCGTATTGTCTTCCCTGGTTTCTGCCCTCACAGCATTTTATCCCAAGTCCCTGGATCCCAACCGTTCCATGAAAGAAGTGGACCTGAGTATCATCCGCATAATAGCCAAAATGCCCACTATGGCGGCATGGACTTTCAAAAACGAGATCGGGCATCCTGTCAACTATCCGGATAACCGGCTTAACTATTGTGAAAACTTCATAAAAATGATGTTTGCCACTCCTGCTGAGGAATATCATGTGGACCCGGTAGTGGCAGACGCCCTGGACAAATTACTGATCCTTCATGCTGATCATGAGCAAAATTGTTCTACCTCAACGGTAAGGATCGTGGGAAGTTCGCAAGCCAGCTTGTACTCTTCTATTTCTGCGGGTATCAGTGCTTTATGGGGCCCTCTCCACGGCGGTGCCAACCAGGCGGTAATTGAAATGCTGGAAGGCATTAAAACCAGCGGCGGTGACACTAAGAAATATCTGGATAAGGCCAAGGACAAAGATGATCCCTTCAGGTTAATGGGATTTGGACACAGGGTCTACAAGAATTTTGATCCCAGAGCTACCATCATTAAAAAGGCAGCTGATGATGTGCTGGCCAAACTCGGTGTGGATGACCCGGTACTGGAAATAGCCAAAAAGTTGGAAGAAGCCGCGCTCAAGGACGATTACTTTGTCTCCAGAAAGTTGTACCCCAATGTTGATTTCTACAGTGGGATCATATACCGGGCCATGGGCATTCCCACGGAAATGTTTACCGTAATGTTTACTTTGGGACGACTTCCCGGATGGATTGCCCAATGGAAAGAAATGCGGGAAAACAACGAACCTATCGGAAGGCCGCGCCAGGTGTATACCGGATATAATTCCCGTCCCTACGTGGAGTTGGAAGAGCGGTAGTGCAGCTATTTTTTCAGCCAGGAATTCCTGAAGGCATCCATTATTTGGATCCGGAAGAATCCCGGCACTGTATCAAGGTTTTACGGCGGAAGCTCAACGACACCATAGACCTGGTAGATGGCAAAGGCACTTTTTATCAGGCCATCATTAGCGAAACCAACCCCCGGAAAACCGCCTTCACCATTGTAGATCAACAAACAGAAAAAACCGGAGATTACCGCATCCATTTGGCGGTGGCTCCCACCAAACGGCTGGAGCGAATAGAGTGGCTGGTAGAAAAAACTACCGAATTAGGCGTGGACTGTATCAGCTTTATCGAATGCCAAAATTCCGAAAGAAACCGGATTCGTTTGGACCGGTTATACCGCAAAGCCATCAGCGCCATGAAACAGAGCCACAAAGCCACGCTTCCGGTAATACAAGATGTTATCACATTGAACGAGTTTATTGAAGATACCAGTGGCCTACTGAATGACACTGATTCCAACAAGTTCCTGGCACACCTGAGCAAAGATTCCCGGCCCCTGACTAAGTTGGCGGCACCAGCAGGTTCCTATTGCGTACTGATTGGACCTGAAGGAGACTTCAGCAATGAAGAAATCCGTGAAGCCCAGGAAGCTGGATTTCAATTGATTTCACTGGGAAACAGCAGACTGCGTACAGAGACCGCGGCAATGACAGCTGTTGCGGGGTTACACTTCATTAATGAATGAAGCAGTGCGCTGTGTCTTGTAACTTGGATCTTTAGCTGGAGCTTGTCATTTGCTTTTTGATGCTTTCCACCGATTCTGTGGTAAACTTGCCGTTGAGCAACCGCATAACGCCTCTTTCGTTCTCATCTTTTAGTTCTCCCGGCAACAAATCCTGTGGATAGTCCTGAAAGCACACAGGTCTGGCAAACCTTTTGATCGCATTGGTTCCCACAGAAGTAGATTGTGGGGCAGTGGTTGCAGGATACGGTCCGCCATGGACCATGGCATGGCATACTTCCACTCCGGTGGGAAACCCGTTGATCACCACTCTTCCCACTTTGCCTTCCAGAATACGGACCAATTCCCGGTACTCCTTAAGGTCATCTTCCGTTCCATGTACCGTAGCGGTCAGGTGCCCTTCCAAATTGGCTGCTGCTTCCAGCAGATCCTGCTTACCCTGGGCCTTTACCATCAAACTGGTCGGTCCAAAGATTTCATGTGACCATTCGGGTCGTTGTCTGAAAGATTCAAAGTTTACAGCAAATACCTGAGGGTTCACTGCATATTCCTCTTCATTGTTAGTTCCCTCCGCCAACACCTCTACATCGGGATCTTCCTTCAACTCACCGGTGCCCTGGTCAAAGGCTGCTTTTATGCCACCGGTAAGCATTGGTCCCATGCACATCTGATTGATTTTGTCTGCCAGGATTTGGCCAAACGCCGTCTGATCACTACCCTGCTGCAGAAACGACAACCCGGGGTTGGTACAGA
>JAUIKU010000282.1 GCA_030430675.1 Bacteroidia bacterium
AAGTTTTTGTGGATGGAAAATTATTGGGGCGTGGTTACAATTATGACTACGTGGTTGATTACAATCTGGGAGAGATTACTTTTACAAACCGGGTGCTGATCACCAAGTACACCAGGATCAGAGTTGATTTTGAGTATTCAGACCAGAATTACAGCAAGTCAATTCTGACCGCGGCACATCAGCAGCAATGGGAAAAAACCAAAATTTTTGTAAACGCCTACAGTGAAAAGGATAATGGAAACCGTCCCCTGACATTCCAGCTTTCTAACCAGGACAAGCAACAACTAAGTGAAATTGGGGATGATTTGGACCGGGCAGTAGTGAACAGCTTTGACAGCATTGGATTTTCGGAGAACAGGGTGCTTTATAAAAGAATTGATACTGTCGATGCCATGGGAAGTCTACAGGATATATTGGTTTATTCAAACCATCCTGACAGCGCCCATTATCAGGCAAGGTTTACCCAGGTGGGGCTGGGAAACGGAGATTATATCCAAACGGAAAATACCATAAACGGCAGGGTATATAAATGGGTTGGTATTGATCAAAACGGAATGTCTCAGGGTGATTACGTGGCAGAGATCTTAGTGGTCACCCCTCAGAAAAAACAGATGGTAACTGTTGGTGTGGTACATGATCTATCACCGGTGGATCACATCTATGCGGAAGCTGCCTTTTCTGCTAATGATCTTAATTTATATTCCAAATTGGATGATGAAGACAATCAGGGGAGGGCCTTGAAGATCGGATTGGTAAGAACCAATAAAGTTATTGGAAGGGGTGATTATCTGTTAAGCGGCAGGTTCGATTACGAGTATACATCCGAATTCTTCAATCCTGTGGATCGGTTCAGATATATCGAATTTGACCGAGACTGGAGTCTCACCAGTGAAGATATGTCAATATCGGAGCAGGACCACATTCTTAATGCTGAAATTGAGGTAAAGAAGGATATGGATAACCGGATCAAATACAAACTGGTGCGAAGAAAACGAGGGCAGATGGCAGACGGGTTTCAACATCAGTTACAGATGGCCAAGACCATTGGGAAATTTCTGGTGAGCTCCGATATGTACAAAATGTCCAGTGATAAATTAGCAAGCCATTCAGACTGGTGGCGATGGACTTTGGATGCTAATTACCGGTTCAAAGGGATTATTCCGGGTTACCGGTACCAAATTGACCAGAATGAAATAACCAATATTAGCAATGATTCCATTATTGGCTCAGCTATGCACTATGCAGCACACAGTTTTTACCTGCGTAGTGCAGATAGCGCCAAAACCCGGTTTTTGGTAGACTTTAGCCTAAGGAAGGACCAACTCCCGGTGGACGGGGTAATTATCCCTGAGGACCGGTCGCAAACATTCAGACTGGGGTTTGGCACCGATGTGGGGAAGAGTCAGCGGTTTGATTTACTATTTACCTATAGAAATCTTGAAAATTTGCGATTAGCTGATGGTCCGAGGAATGAAGAGAATATGACCGCTCGGCTTGACTGGCAGGGCGAGTTTTTTGACCGGCATATTGTGAGCGAGTTGAACTATCAGGCTGGTAATAGCAGGGAATTGAAAAGGGATTTTGTATTTATTGAGGTTCCTACCGGAGAAGGTACCCATACCTGGCGCGATGAAAACGGAGACGGTGTACAAGACCTTAATGAGTTCTACCTGGCACTCAACCCTGATGAACGAAACTACGCTAAAATATTTTTGCCTACTGATGAATATATCCTGGCATTTGGAAATACTTTTAACTACAGATTGAATATTGAGATGCCAAGGCATTGGAGAAATGACCCCGGACTAAAGCGCTTATTGAGCAGGGTATCTTCACAGACCAGTTTAAACATTCAGAGAAAGCTGACCGACAATCGGATCAATCAAAGGTTTAGTCCTTTTGCCAAGGACATTGAGGATGAAGACCTGCTTTCCTCCAGAGAACAGTTTCGCACTACCTGGTTTTTCAATCGATCCCATGCTAAATACGGTTTTGACTTCAGCCGGTTATCACTGAGAAATAAACAACTACTGGTTAATGGATTTGAAGCGGCAGAGATTAAAGAAAGTAACTTTAATGCCAGGTATAGCCCCAGGAAGTCCATATTGTTACGGTTCCTAAGTCGTCAGAGAACCAAACAAACGGCTTCCGACTATCTTGAATCAAGAAATTTCACCATCAGGGAACATGCCTTTGTCCCTGAAGTGACCTGGCAGCCCTCCACCAAATTCAGGGTAACCGGTACGTATTCGATGACAGATAGAAAGAATATATACAGTGAGGGAAATGGAGAGTTTGCTGATGTCAAAGAGTTTTCTTTGGAGTTCAGGCATGCCAAAGTACAAAGTAGCACCCTGGGGGCCACTGTCACCTACAGCAATATCCAGTTTGAGGGCGAAGTGAATTCTGCGGTTGGATACGAGTTGTTGCAGGCACTACAACCGGGTAACAACCTGCTTTGGTCAGCTAATTGGCAGTTAAAAATTGCCAACGGACTTCAACTCCAGATCAACTACAATGGACGAAAATCACCGGGTTCAAATATGATCCATACCGGAAGAATGCAAGTGAATGCCCTGTTTTAGTCGAAAAATCTTATCAAAATGAAATTTTTCTATCAAAATGATAACCAAAAAAGGACATTTGTCCCGGGGAAACAAATTGTTTATATCTTAATACATTGATAATCAGATAAATAAGATAAAATTTCAATATTATCACTTCTTTGGCACATTACATGATGTATAAAGGGCGGAACAAGAACGAAAGTTCAAAATTCCAATGGTGTTTATTTTTTAATACTAATTTTTAGAAGCAAGGCTACTGAACAGAAACATCATTATTTTTTAAACTTCATTTTTACCTATTTGTTAGGTACACTTTTTTAACTAGGTTTTTCATATTTAATTTAGGTTTTAGTCCCGCCGGGAGGCGGGACTTTTTTTATTATGCATTTTATTTGCACCTTGGCGCACTTACCCAAATGCCATGCAGATTTCTTCAGGTGTCAGGGATATGGTCCTGGCGATCTTTTTTTTCTCACTAATGAATTTATGCGTGAAGTTTGTATCGCATATTCCTGCAGTGGAAGTAGTGTTTTTCAGATCAGTGATTAGTTTCACTATTTCCGGTGGCTTGTTACTTAAACAGGGGGTTAGGTTATTGGGAAATAACCGCACCATTCTCCTCATCCGCGGGGCAACCGGGACCATTGCCCTGATTGCCTATTTTATAACATTGCAAAAAATTCCATTGGCGGGTGCGGTGACCATTCACTACATGGCTCCCATTTTCACCAGTTTGCTGGGAATCCTGATAGTAAAAGAGAAAGTCAGTCCCTGGCAGTTTCTGTTTTTCCTGCTGTCCTTTGCAGGGATAATGGTTATTCAGGGTTTCGATTCACGAATAACCCTGGTTTATGCAATGATTGGTGTGTTCGGTGCCATATTCACCGGGTTGGCTTACAATATGATCAGAAAGCTGAAAACTTCGGAACATCCCCTGGTTATAATTTTTTACTTCCCATTGGTCTCAATTCCTGTTACCGGACTAATTACGATTTTTGACTGGGTGTCGCCAATAGGCTGGGATTGGCTGTTATTACTCCTGGTTGGTATATTAACCCAGCTAGGCCAATTCTATCTAACCAAATCATATCAGTCAGAAGAGTTATCCAAGGTTTCTGTAATCAGCTATATCGGAATTGTTTTCGCCCTGGGATATGGCTTCATATTTTTCAATGAGCATTATCAGTTTACCGCCTATGTCGGCATGTTGATGGTAATGCTGGGGGTGGCGCTTAACCTTTGGTATAAGTCAAGGGTACGCAATTAGCCCTATTGTTTGGCACATTTCTTTTGTATACTAAATCGGTTATTTTTGTAGATCACAAATTCGGTTGATATGGCAGGACATAGCAAATGGGCAAATATTAAAAGGAGGAAGGGAGCGCAGGATGCCAAACGCGGTAAAATTTTCACCAAATTAATCAAGGAATTAACCGTTGCTGCCAGAACCGGGGGGGCTGACCCCGAAGCAAACCCCAGACTGAGATTGGCGGTGCAAAATGCCAAGGGTGCTAACATGCCTAAAGACAATATCGAACGGGCCATCAAAAAAGGTGCGGGGGCAGATTCAGATGAATATATTGAAACCACTTATGAGGGCTACGGTTCAAACGGGGTGGCGGTATTCGTAGAAGCTACCACCGATAATTTAAACCGCACGGTTTCTTCGGTGCGGGCGGCGTTTTCAAAATATGGAGGAAGCCTGGGAACCAATGGATCCCTGGAGTTTATTTTCGATCGAAAGGGAGTCTTCTCATTCCCGCAACCGGAAGGAACAGATCCGGACGATTTAACCCTTGAACTGATAGATGGCGGGGCAGAGGAAATAGAAACCGAAGACGGTTATTTCCACATCACCTGCAGTCTGGAAGATTTCGGCAATCTCCAAAGAAAACTCGAAACCATGGATATAGAGCCAGAGAGCGCTGAGTTGCAACGGATCCCCAATACCACAGTATCCCTCGATGATGAGCAGCTGGTCAAGGTATATAAGCTTATTGAGACTTTAGAAGACGATGATGATGTACAGAAGGTATATCACAACATTGATATTACGGAAGAACAGATGACCTTAGTTTAGGTTGCTCCAATAAATTCCAATCTTGAAATTAACGAAGGATATTTATACGGGTTCATTGTCATTGCTCACCGATCTCTAT
>JAUIKU010000283.1 GCA_030430675.1 Bacteroidia bacterium
ATGTTTGCCACTGCCATTGAGCTCAGCGAAAGGCTTTTCATGAAAGAGTACTTTCAACTGATGTTTGGCAGCAATCTTGTCCATCAGGTCTTTTAGCAATTGGTTATGGTCAATTGCCACATTGATATCCTCGTTAAGAGGGGCTACTTCAAACTGACTTGGAGCCACTTCGTTGTGCCTGGTTCTCACTGGGATGCCCAATTTGAGGGCCTCCTGCTCAAAATCCTTCATAAAATTCAGGGTCCTGGTCGGAATAGAACCAAAATAATGGTCGTCCAGTTGTTGGCCCCTGGCCGGATTGTGTCCGAAAATCGTTCTGCCAGACATCACCAGGTCCGGTCGGGCGCTAAACAACGCCTTATCGATGATAAAATACTCCTGTTCTATTCCCAATGAAGGTGTCACCCGACTGATATTCTTGTCAAAATGTTTACAGATCCGGGTGGCAGCCCGGTCTAAAGCTTCCACCGCTTTAAGCAACGGTGCCTTATAATCCAGCGTTTCACCTGTATACGATACAAAAACCGTGGGAATGCACAGAGTATTTTCAAGAATAAAGATTGGAGAGCTGGGATCCCAGGCCGTATAACCTCTGGCCTCAAAGGTATTCCGGATACCCCCGCTGGGAAATGAAGAGGCATCGGGCTCTTGCTGGACCAATTCGCTTCCTTTGAATTTCTCCATTCCGGTAGAAGCATCAAAAAAGGAATCGTGCTTTTCTGCGGTGGCACCGGTTAGTGGCTGAAACCAGTGGGTGAAATGTGTTGCGCCTTTTGAAAGTGCCCAGGATTTTATGGCCAGCGCTATAACATTGGCGGTATCTTCATCTATTTGGGTTCCTTTTCTTATTGCTTCGGTAATGCGATGATAAACATCAGGGGACAGTGCCTCTTTCATCTGAGCCAACCCAAAAGTACTTTCTCCAAAATAGTCACTCACTTTGAGTCCAGCTGTTGCAACTTTTACCGCCGTTCTCTGTTGTACCAGGTCCAGGGCTCTGTACCTTAAGTATGCCATAGTGTCTTTATTTTCGTATTATTTGACGCTGTCATGATTAAATTAGCTGGTAATTTATTGATTTCCCACCAAAAAAGATCCTTAATAAGTGAGAAGAGAATTTTTATCCAAGCCTGCTCGTAAAAATTTTATCATGGGCATGAGGGCGGTTTCAGGGTACTTCCTGTTCTGGGTTGGTTTTTTTGTTTTCTTCAGGGGTCTCTTTTTGTTGTATCACCATTCATTAAGTATCCGCTTATCAGCAGAGCAGATCCTGGGCACTTTTTACCATGGACTTAAAATGGACGTCTCATTTAGCTCCTACCTTACCATGATGGCACTTGTGCTGCTTTTCTTATCAATAATCCTACCATCAAAGCTAATTGAGAAGGCGCTTACGGTTTTTACCCTGTTATTCTTAGCAGTAATCTCCATAATTTCTGTGGCGGACCTGGAACTATTTAAAGAATGGGGGTTTCGATTCGATGCTACACCATTGTTGTATTTGAACACTCCCAGTGAAATGGTCGCCTCAGTTTCCGCCAGTCCCTATTTATTGCTAATTGCAGGTATTGTTTTGACCTTTCTGGGAGGATTCAAATTGTACGGAAGTTTGGTGCGACCCTTGTTCAGCAGGCTGGTTCCGGCAACATGGTGGCAAGGTATGTTATACCTATTAGTTGCAGGAGCCATGATCATTCCCATCCGGGGCGGTTTGCAACTGGCCCCTATGAACCAGAGTGTGGCATTCTTCTCTGAAAATGATTTCGCTAATCAAGCCGCCATTAACGTTCCGTGGAACTTCTTCTGGTCAATCGGCAAGCAATTATACTCCAGAAAAAACCCCTACCAATATATGGCCCAAAGCGAAGCTGTCGAGTTGGTTGATGAATTCTACCGTTCAGGTACCAAAAATCCAGTTTCACTGTTGAGTGTGGACAAACCAAATGTGATAATAATTCTCTGGGAAAGTCTGACCGCCAAAGTAGTTCCTGCTCTGGACGGTACATATTCCGGGGTAGTCCCTGAATTCGACACCCTGATCAAGGAAGGCATACTTTTTAGGAACTTCTATGCTAACGGCAACAGAAGCGACAAGGGAATCATTGCTGTTTTAAGCGGGTATCCGGCTCAACCAAAAAGATCAATCGTCAAAATCCCTGTTAAATCCTCCAAACTCCCCGTGCTTACCAAAGAATTTAATGACCAGGGATATTTCACCGGTTATTTCCATGGTGGGGAACTGGCATTTGCCAATATGAAAAGTTACCTGGTCAATGCCGATTTCAACTCACTGGTTGGCAAAGATTCTTTCCGAAAGAAGGACATGAATTCCAAATGGGGTGCGCACGATCATATTCTTCTGGAAAAAGCATTCCATGATATTTCAACACAAACGGAGCCTTTCTTCAATGTGATCTTTACCTTAAGCAGTCATGAACCCTTCGATATTCCGGTAGCTCCAAGATTTCCAGGCCCGGATCTTGAAAGTCAATATAAAAGCTCTCTACACTATACCGATCAATCCATCGGCACTTTTATTCGTGAAGCCAAGAAAGCACCCTGGTACCCCAATACCCTGATTATTATCATGGCCGATCACGGACACAGACTTTTAGGGGATGCTCCCAGATACGACAAGGTGCGGTTTCATATTCCGATGTTGTGGCTTGGCGGAGCTCTGTCGGTAACGGATACCCTGATTACACAAACCTGCTCACAAACCGATCTTGCTAAAACTCTACTGTCCCAGCTAAAAATGGATTCTCGTGAATTCAACTGGAGCCGAGACATATTCAATCAGTCTGACTCACAAGGTGTATTCTATATTTACAATGAGGGTATCGGCTACCTGTCGGATAATAAATATCTGGTTTACGATCATCCCAGCAACCAACTGCTGATAAAGTCTGAACAGGTCACTACCAGGGATATTAATCTCGCCAAATCTCATTTACAGCTTAGCTACCAGGATTATCTAAACAAATAACTAACTTTGTGGCCTGATATGAAAAAAATAGCATTTCATACCCTGGGCTGTAAGCTTAACTTTAGTGAGACTTCTACCCTGGCCAGGCAATTGAGAGGAAGGGGATTTATGCAGGTTGAATTTGATAATTCACCGGATTATTTCGTAATCAATACCTGTTCAGTTACAGAAAATGCCAACCGGAAATGCCGTAAGATAGTTAGAGATGCAAAAAAAGCTTCTCCGGAAGCTTTTATTGCAATAATCGGTTGTTACGCTCAGCTCAAACCAAAAGAAATAGCGCAGATTCCCGGAGTGGATCTGGTTTTAGGAGCTGCTGAAAAATTTCAGCTGCCGGATATACTCCAGTCCCTAAAAAGAGAACAAAAGGCTAAAGTGATGGCCTGTGAAATTTCCACGGTCAAAGAATACCACTCTTCTTATTCATTGGCAGATCGCACCAGGTCTTTTCTCAAGATTCAGGATGGTTGTGACTACGGTTGCACGTTTTGTACCATTCCACTGGCTCGGGGTAAAAGTCGCAGCGACTCTATTGATAACATATTACTTCAGGCTCAAGAAATAATTCGCTCCGGGGTTAAGGAAATCGTACTTACCGGAGTAAATACCGGGGATTACGGTATCATTGAAGGTAAGAGACAATACCGGTTTGTCGAGTTGCTGCAGTCATTGCAGGATATGGATGGTATCCAACGTCTGAGAATATCTTCCATTGAGCCAAACCTGCTTACCGAAGAAATCATCCAGCTGGTAGCGCAATCTGATAAAATAGTGCCTCATTTCCATATTCCTCTTCAATCCGGAAGTGATGCGATTTTGAAAAAAATGAGAAGAAGGTACTTATCCGACCTGTATCAGGAGCGGATTTATTTAATAAAATCACTGATTCCTGCATGCTGCATTGGGGCAGATGTAATGGTAGGATTCCCGGGAGAATCAGATGAGCATTTTTTGGAAAGTTTCAACTTTGTTAAAGACTTGCCGCTTAGTTATCTGCATGCATTCACCTACTCCGAACGGCCAAATACCATAGCAGCAAACCATGCGGAATCAGTGCCTTTACAGTTAAGACATCAACGATCCAGAATGCTGCGCATTTTATCTGATAAAAAACGCCGGGCTTTTTATCAGAACCACCTGGGTGAAACCCACAGGATGCTGGTGGAAGACGATGTTGCTGACGATTTAATATTTGGATTTACCAGGAACTATATTAGGGTTGGAATACCCCTAACAATGGCCTCACCCAACCAGGAAGTCGAAGTGATGCTTGGTGAACTCACTGACACAGGATATGTCAGTGGAAAAGTGTTACAACCTCAGCTTATTTAATTATTCAAACCTCAGTGACTCAATAGGGTCTAATTTCGCCGCTTTATTTGCCGGTATTACTCCTGAAATCAAGCCAACCGCTACACATACGATAAGACCCAGGATCATCCAGATCCAGGGAATGATTAATGTACCCTCTCCTATCAGGTTTGCCACCAGGTTACCAATTAGGATACCCAACAGAATACCGGCGGCACCGCCAAGTAAGCAGATCACTACCGCTTCAATCAGGAATTGTTCCTTAATTCTTTTTGAGGTGGCACCCAATGCCTTGCGGACTCCAATTTCCCGTGTCCTCTCAGTAACCGACACCATCATAATATTCATCAATGCAATGGAGGCACCTAGTAACGTAATAAATCCTACTACCCCTCCTGCCAGTCTTACCTTACCTGAAATTTCT
>JAUIKU010000284.1 GCA_030430675.1 Bacteroidia bacterium
CCGGAATTCACCTGGTACAAGTGATAAATACGGTCATCAGGTCCCAGCCTTACGCCCAGACTGTGGGTAAGAACAGGAGTGGGTACGGTTTGTACATTGGGTACATTGGGGTCGTACTGCAGCAGTTGTCCGGTTGGGGTACTGTTACTGCCATAGCGGCTGATATAGAGGTTCAACCCATTGGCCGCCCACTCGGTGTCATAAACGGCATACTCACCACCATCGGCGTTTCCGGTATTGGCGATCTCTTCTTTGAAGGTAACCTGACCGTTGGTGGCATTAAAATTTAATACCTGCACGTTGCGGTTGCTGTTTTGTGGCGCCACCGCTATCTTTCCCCCATCCCTGGAGGTATAGGCAAAATTGGCTGCTACTACCGCAGAGCCGCCGGTAGGTGCGATATCCGACTGTACAATATTGCCGAACCCGCCGGCTGAGATTTCAAATGCACGATAAGTAGTAGTTCCTCGCTCCTGGGTTACTACCCAACAACCGTCAAACCCGGGCTTGGGAATAATTACCATGGCCTCCGAAGTATTGTTAATGGGTGTGGCTACATTCTTCATGCTGTTATCCACGTTGCCTAAATTGGGCGCAAACATCCCGGCATTCCCGGGAACTGACATATCGACGATGGTATATAGCATATTTCCGGCATTGGTGCCCCCAGCCGAATTGGTGAAAATGTAGTAGCGGTCCGGGTTTGCAGGGTCAGGGCAGATACCTACCTGCTGATTGCTGAGGGTCAATCCCTGTAAACCGGTGCCATCAGGCATAATATTATGTGAAGCGTCAAATACCGACAATCCATCGGTATAGAATAATAATTCACTGGTAAGTGGGTCAGTGGCGACCGCACTGCCACCTTGTCCAAATGGAGTACCCTGGATGTCTACCCACATGGGCTCGTTGTCGGACTTATTGAAGATTATGGCGTCAGCGGAATTGCCAAAAAACCAGTTATGGCGAGAATAATTTTGAGCGAGTAATGGACACTGAAGTGCCAAAAAAAGAAGTAGAGGGATATTTTTAGCTATACGCTTTACCATACTGGAACAATGCAAAAAATGTCGTTATAGTTCTTAAAACCCGTTGCAAAATTTGAACCATTCTTAAAGTAAACTTGTAATATCGTAAAATATTTGATCATATTTCATGATTTTAATACATAAGACGAGCAAAGTATCGTTTAAGGTTGGGGCAGTTGCAAAGATATTATTTATATTGGCAGGTTGTTATGAATTGGTGGCCCAATAATTGCTTGAGTTTGAATGATTTTATGAAAAATCTTGTTTGCTCTTTATTATTGATTTCCGGGTTGTGTGCTCCTCTGACAGTGCAGGCACAGGATCCCCAATTCAGTCAATTTTATGCTGCTCCCCTGTACTTGAACCCAGGGTTTGCCGGCACCACCCCCTATATCCGGGCCGGAGCTAACTTTCGTAGTCAATGGCCTAACCTGGATGCGAATTTTACTACCTACTCCTTCTACATGGATTATTATGCCGAGCAGTACAATAGCGGACTGGGTCTGCTGATCACAGCGGACAAGGAAGGACTGGCCAATCTTACTTCTACCAGCGTGGGGTTGCAATATGCCTATGAACTTCATATCAACGACAGGCTGACTTTCAGGCCCGGAGTGCAGGCCGCATATGTACTGAGAGATATTAACTTCAACAGACTTACCTTTGGCGATCAGTTTGATGAAACGGGTTTCATCAATCCCGTTACCGCAGAACAGTTTAATACCGGAGAGAATGTAGGATTTGTAGACTTCTCATTCGGGGGATTATTGTTCTCAAGAAATTTCTGGTTTGGAGTAGCAGCCCACCATCTTAATACCCCCAATCAGTCGCTGGTGGATGGCAACAGTGAATTACCCATAAAGTTCAGCGTACACTCAGGTTACCGATTTCCCCTGCCTACAAATTCGGGAAGCCGGGGTTACACGACCGAGGGTCGTGAGCGGAGTATCACTCCCAATTTTCAATATAAAAGGCAGGGAGAGTTCGACCAGTTGGAAATAGGCACCTATCTGACCCTGGAGCCGATAGTCTTTGGTTTGTGGTACCGCGGAATACCGGTACAGGAAGAATTTGACGGGTTTAACGACAAAGAATCCATCATACTGCTGCTGGGGATCAGTTCCGGTAATCTAAATATTGGATACAGCTTCGACTATACCATCTCAGAACTGGAAATCGCCAGTGGCGGTGCACATGAGATATCCTTATCCTACCAATTCCCTCCCGATCCCAGGAGACCTCCCCGAAACGTACGTCAGATACCCTGTCCGAGGTTTTAAGGTAGCAAGAGCATACAGCAAGAGCATACAGGAGCAGCAGGTTGGAGCATACAGGAGACTTTCAAAATTTTAGGTAATTTTGCATCCTCTGTAAATATTTTTTAGGACTAATTTGAGCGCTAACTTCATTCTTTATCTCATTATCGGCATCCTGGTAGTTAACTATCTTTGGGAGCAGTTACTTGACTACCTCAACTTATCTCATCAGAAGGATTATCCCCCTCATGAATTGCGGGATATTTGCGATGATACTACCTACAGAAGAACCCTTGAATACCACCGGGCAAAAACCAGGTTTGGCCTGGTATCGTCTACTGCAGGTTTTATTCTGGTGCTGGTGCTATTGCTAACAGGGGCTTTTGGGGAACTGGATCAGTGGTTGAGGCATTATACTGACCACCATATTACGTTGGCCCTGGTTTTCTTTGCTGTACTTTACCTGGGTGCTGATATTCTCAGTATTCCTCTTCAGTGGTACCATACCTTTGTGTTAGAAGAAAAGTTTGGATTCAACAAGACCACCGTTCTTACTTTCTGGACGGACAAGTTGAAAGGGTATCTGCTGGCTTTGGTTCTTGGTTTACCGCTGATTTGGCTGCTGCTTTACCTTATAGAGGTTTTGGGAAATGGATTCTGGATATATTTCCTGGTGGTTATATCGGCCTTTTCTCTTTTCATCAACGTGTTCTATACCAGTTTGATACTACCCCTGTTTAACAGGCTTACCCCTTTACCCGATGGTGAATTGAAGCAGGCAATTGAAAGATATTCCCGGGAAGTGTCCTTCCCGCTTTCCAATATTTTTATAATTGATGGATCCAGGCGTTCCAGTAAGTCAAACGCTTTTTTTTCAGGATTAGGTAAAAAGAAAAAAATCGTCCTCTACGATACCCTGGTTGAAAATCACAGTATTGAAGAACTGGTATCAATTTTGGCTCATGAAGTAGGACACTACAAGAAGAAGCATATAGTGCAAAGCTATGTGTTGTCTATACTCCAGAGCGCGCTGATGCTGTTCTTGTTATCTCGAATGATATCCGACCAGCAGCTGTCATTGGCACTTGGTGGCGAACAACTGGCCATTCACTTAAATTTGCTGGCATTTGGAATGCTTTATACACCTGTTAGCAAGGTCCTGGGTATTTTTCAAAATATTATCAGTCGTAAAAATGAATTTCAGGCTGATGCCTACGCTGTCAGCACGGCCAGTGGCAAAGCGTTGATTTCTGCTTTGAAGAACCTTTCTTTGGACAATTTATCCAATCTGTGGCCACATCGGTGGGTGGTGTTCTTTCATTACTCTCACCCTCCCTTGGTACAGCGATTGCGCGCCATAGACCACCAAATCTAGAGAAAATCGATATCCTGACTAAATGGGTATTTCATCAGTTGTTTTAGTCCTACATCCAGGGAAAGATCTTCGAACAGGACCTGGTACAGGGTATTGGTAATGGGTGCCCTCACCCGGTAGTTATCAGCCAGCTTTTTGGCGATCTTAATAGTATTGACCCCTTCTGCTACTTCATCCATTGATTCGAGGATATCCTGCAATGGCTCTTCATTGGCCAGCCGGTACCCCAGGGTAAAGTTTCGGCTCAGGGGGCTGGAACAGGTGGTGATCAGGTCTCCCACTCCCGCCAGTCCCAGGAATGCTTTTACATTACCTCCCAATGCCTGGCCCAGGTAGATCATCTCCACCATGCCGCGACTTATGAGCAGTCCTTTGGTATTTTCACCGTAACCAAGGCCGCTTATGGCACCTGCTCCTATGGCAATAATGTTTTTTAACACACCACAAAGTTCAATTCCGATAAGATCATTATTCCCAAAAACTCCGAAGCGGTCACTTTTTAAGAGCTTTTGACCAATCTGGATCACTTCGTTAAAATGGCTGGCCACTACGGTGGCCGCCGGCTGGTGTTGGTTGATCTCGCTGGCCAGGTTTGGTCCTGCCAGACAGCCCACCCTAACCGCCAAAGATTCATGACGAATGAGTTCGCTCATGGTATATACCTGGTCCCGGTCCAGTGTTTTGGTCTGATCCAAAGTCTTTCCATTAAGCTGAACCTCAAAACCCTTGGTGCCATGGATAAGAATATGGTAAGGCTTCAGATAGGGAGATAAACTGTTGATCATATTCCTGAAACTGGCTGAAGGCACCACCGGAAATATTACACTGCAGGTGTTGGCCATTGACGCCAGATCGCCGGTACCCTGCACGTTCTTGTGCAGAGGTATATTTCTGGCGCTTTGCTGTTGTTGGATTTGTGCCACTACCTCCGGACTGCGAGCATAGAGCAAAACAGGAACATTTTCAGCCAGAATATTGGCCACGGCACAACCGAAGCTGCCTGCACCTACTACCCCTACTGTCATATTATAAATATTGCTCGAGGTCATAGCCGTG
>JAUIKU010000285.1 GCA_030430675.1 Bacteroidia bacterium
GTTACCAAACTTGTCTTTGCCTTCGATAGGATCCAAATAGTACAAATGAGGTGTGGGTTCAAATGGATCGTATCCCGGAGTGATCATATTGGTCATACCAGCAGCAAAGCAAGCGGTCCTAACCAGGGTACTGGTTATTTCATGGTCCAGCATATAACAATCGGGGCTCATGGTAAGTACCATATCGGGGCGTATATTCCGGAGACAGGTTAACACCTTCAGTATTGATGGTTTGTCATAAGTAATAAACATATCATCAAATCCCAGCCAATTGTAATCTGCGTGGATCAAATTCGCAGCAGCCCTGGCTTCTTTTATTCTAATCTCACTAATCTCTTCCTTACCAAGCTCCTTACTGCCGCAATCTCCTGCCGTCATGGTCACCATATGCAATTCCCAGCCTGCCTGTCCCAGCAGGGCCAGTGTACCGGCGCATAAAAATTCTGCATCATCGGGATGGGCCACCAGGGCCAGCACTTTTTTCATAGTAGTTTAAGGTTCATAGTTGCGTACAAGTTCTCCCTGTACCGGTGAGTAGTCGACTTTCTCTATTCCATTCACCAGGATTTGTTCGAAGTAACAGGTAGCCCCGGTAGGATGAAACAAATCCCCTACATTTTGCAAAATAAAATGTAGATGTGGTTCCGCCGAATACCCTGAATTGCCGCATTGGGCCAACAAAGTTCCCGGTTCCACCCGCTGTCCTTCCGCTACCCGGATGGACCCATTTTTCAGATGAGCCAATAATATATATTCCTGGTGATCTGTTCTCAGGACTATGGCATTTCCATAAGTGTGTTGTGCACTGGGTTTACCTACGGTATTATCTTCGATGCCCTTGATCACTTTTTCCACAGTGGCCCGGCAAGGTGCCAGTACCTTTTTACCAAAAGCAAAATAATCTTCATTTTTCCTGCCACTGCCTCGGAATAATTTTCCACTGCTGTCTTTCACTGAAAAATCGAAAGCTCCCTGCATATTTCGATGGGCATTATGATAATTCTGCTCCAAGGTCGGTCCGCCCCAAACCACATACCATTCCCCCTCAAAGGGAAGTCGCATACCACTGTGGTTCCTTTTCAAAACCTGAAGACTATCCGGGTAGTGGGTATCAATTTGATATGACTTTAACTGGCAATGATCATTCACGCTAAACCTGACTTCCATGGCGGTATTTTCATGAGTAGTTTTATATACCAGCATGTTTTCCTCCTGTTCAAGCAGTTCTAGGGACTGGATCTTCCCTGCCACAGAACGTATGTAACTCAGGTTTTCCTGCATTCTTTTCAATTGTGTTTTACCTAAGTCACCCGGTTGAAACAGTTTTCTGATTTTTCGATACTGCTGATCATTAAACAGGGAAACAAAGTTCTGTACAGTGCGGTGACAACCGGGTTCCTCCCATATATGACCGCAGGAAAAAAACACCAAAACCAGGGTAAGGGCTGCATTCCTAAGGCACACGGGCATGATCCTGCTGTTTTCGAATGAACTACCCGGAAATTTGATCTTCTTCAAACTGAAATTTAATGATTGGACAGAAACTCCTCGATTTCTTCCCGGTATGGTATGGATGGTTGAGCTCCCAGCCTGGTCACACATATGGCTGCCGCAGCGGTAGCAAAACGAATTGCCTCAAGAGGTGACATACCTTCCACCAGGGCCGCCGCCAGTGAACCACAGTAGGCGTCGCCGGCAGCTGTTATATCCACGGTTTTTACCTTAAAAGCCGGCACCGTTTCTCTCAAAGTGTCTTTTACCAGGTAAGAACCCTTTTCTCCCATACTAATAATTACCCCACCTTCTGTGATCTGGGCCAGTTCCTCCGCTGCCTGTTTGGCCTGTTCAACACTGGTAATTTTATTCCCGGTCAATGCGCTGGCCTCTGACTCATTTACCACCAGGATCGCCAATCTCTTCAAATATTCATTCTGCAGGGTTTGGGCAGGAGCGAGATTCAGCAAGACTCTTTTATCTTCTTCAAACATCAATTGCAGGATATACCGCAGCATTTTTGGATGCAGATCTCCTTGCAACAGAATCACACGGGCTTCCATTAGTGCCGGCATGGCCTTGGATATATGCCTTTCGGTGAGTCGCAGATTGGCACCTGGTGCCAGCGCAATACTGTTTTCCCCCTGCTCATCAACCATGATCATAGCGGTACCAGTTGAAATCCCCGCCTCCTGAAAAACATTGGTGGTATCGATGTTATTTTCTTCCAGTCTTTCCACTATTGCTTCTGCGAACCTGTCCGTACCGAGGCAACTGATAAAACTGACTTCGCCCCCCGCCCGGGCTGCTGCTACCGCCTGATTTGCCCCTTTACCTCCAAAGGATTGTTTAAAAATTCCCTCACCCACGGTTTCTCCAGGTTTGGGAATATGGCTCACTTTGATGGCCAAATCGATATTAGAAGTTCCGATAACCGCAATTCGCTCGCTCATTTCGCAAACTTAGCAAGTTCGCAGGCATTTTCAAGCAATTCCCATTACAAGTGAACAGCTTTAACAACGGGTTTGAATGGTGGTATCGACTGGACTTGCCATTAGTGCTGAATTTGAATTTGGCATTGCATATTGCCTGCGAACGGTGTAACTTGTAAGTACTTCAGCAAAATCATTTTCACTTATGCCAGATTACACATTAACTATAAACGGCCGGAAACAAGAGGTCAATGCGGATGCCGACACCCCCCTGTTATGGGTACTCCGAGATAACCTAAGTTTGGTAGGCACAAAATTTGGATGCGGAATAGCGCAATGCGGAGCGTGTACCGTTCATGTGGATGGAAAAGCCACCCGCTCTTGCTCCACTCCCATAGCCGCGCTAGAAAACAAATCGGTAGTCACCATAGAAGGTTTGTCCGAGGACGGCGATCACCCGGTGCAACAAGCCTGGATTGAACATGACGTGCCCCAGTGCGGTTATTGCCAGGCTGGTCAAATCATGAATGCCGCTGCATTGCTGGATGAAAACCCCAATCCCAGTGATCAGGATATCGATACCGCCATGAATGGCAACATTTGTAGATGCGGAACTTATCTCAGAATAAAGGCTGCTATAAAAACCGCCGCCTCAAACCAAAAGTAAACCACCTACCCCGAACATTTAAGTATCATGACACTTATCAAAACATCATATAACAGACGTTCATTTATAAAAGTCTCCTCTCTTTCCACTGGCGGAATGCTGCTGGGCTTTAGCTGGCTGGCTTCCTGTAAACCGGAAAAAGTGGCAAGTCTTCCCAAAGAATGGTTCGATATTAATGGATTCCTTAAGATCGCCGATAATGGTCTGGTTACCATTATGTCACCCAACCCTGAAATTGGACAAAATGTAAAAACATCAATGCCCATGCTGGTTGCTGAAGAACTGGACGTCAGTTGGAGCCAGGTAAAGGTAGAACAAGCTGGTCTGGATACCAGCAAGTATACCCGTCAGCTGGCCGGGGGCAGCCAGTCAATCAGGCAGGGGTGGGAGAGCTTGCGTATGGCAGGAGCCACTGCCAGGAGAATGCTGATGGAAGCAGCTGCTCAACAATGGGGGGTTCCGGTGGCTGAGGTAAGTACCCTGGAGGGCAAGGTCATTCATGGTGAAAAAGAGCTGGGTTATGGTGAGGTGGCTTCCGCTGCAGTATCGGTAGCAGTACCGGAGGAAATAGAGTTAAAAGACCCCAAAGACTTTAAGATTATCGGCACACCCACTAAAAATGTTGATGGCAAGGAAATCGCCACGGGGAAACCGTTATTTGGCCTGGATACTCAGAAAGAGGGATTAATGATCGCCATGATCGAGCATCCGCCTGCCTTTGGTATGAAACTCAAATCACTGGATGCCTCTGCTGCCAAATCCATGCCTGGGATAACGGATGTATTTTCTTTTACCACCATACCTGAAGGTAAGGAAAAACAGCGGTTCGATACCAACAATGTATTCAATGACCTGGTAGCAATAGTGGGTACTTCTACCTGGCAGGTGATGAAAGCCAAGAAGGCCATAAAAGCTGAATGGGAACAAACCTCTCCCCTTGAGAGCACCTCTGATCATTTGAAATCCCTGGATGGGTTAGTAGGTGGTAAGCCAGGAGAAGCTGCCCGAAAAAACGGGAACCCTGATTCCGCTTTTAAAAAGGCGGCAACAGTTGTAGAGCGTAGTTATAGTGCACCCTTCCTGGCTCATAATACCATGGAACCCATGAATTTTGTGGCAGATGTAAAGGAAGGTAGCGCCGAATTGATCGGGCCCATCCAGACTCCTGAATACATGAGCAAAACGGCCTCACAGGTGCTTGAAATGCCGGAAGAAAAAATATCGGTAATGATGACCAGAATGGGGGGCGGATTCGGACGAAGGCTATATGGACACTTTGGACTGGAGGCCGCAGTAATTTCTCAAAAAGTTAAGGCACCGGTTAAATTAATCTATACCAGGGAAGACGATATGACCCAGGGCACCTACCGCCCTGCATATAAAGTAACTTACAAGGCAGCCCTGGATGAAGACAACAATTTAACTGCGTTCCAGGTACGCGGCGCCGGAGTACACGGGGGGCCGGTATTTGCCAATCGGTTTCCGGCAGGTACTGTCGATCACTACTTGGCCGAGAACCTATCCCTGGATTCCAATATTTCTACAGGTGCCTGGAGAGCACCCCGGTCAAATTTCATAGCCGGG
>JAUIKU010000286.1 GCA_030430675.1 Bacteroidia bacterium
TGCCGAAAGTGTTTCAATTACCTGAAGACGTTTTTCAGCGCTGGCGGTTCGCGGCTCCATTTTGTTTCTGACGGATTCATTTAAGGTGGTGATTGAAATAAAAACATTTACCAGGTTCTCCGCCGCCAGTTTTTCCAATAGGTCCAGGTCTCTCAGTAGTAGCCGATTTTTGGTAATAATGGTGGCGGGATACCGATAGCGGTAAAGTATTTCCAGCAACTTCCGGGTAAGCCGATACTTTCTTTCGGCAGGCTGGTAACAGTCGGTATTTCCGGATAGAAAGATAGGTGTTACTTTTCCCTGAAACTTACTAAGATAAGCGTCCAGCATTTTGGGAGCACGGAGTTTTACTACGATTTTACTTTCGAAATCCAGACCGGAGCCAAACCCCCAATAGTTATGAGAATTACGGGCATAGCAATAGGTGCAGCCATGTTCACAACCCTGATAGGGATTGATCGAGTGCATTAAACCCAGGTCCGGACTATTGGATACGCTTACAATTTGCTTGGGGGTTTCAATAAAAAATTGAGTTTTCGAAGCGGGCCTCATCTCCGAGTCGGGGTTTTCATGTGAATCGTCCGGAGTGTATTGAAGTTTTTCAAAAGGGTTGGAAATGTTGATTTGAGCCCCTCTCCCTTTAACTGGTGTCTTTGGCATAGCTAAATATACCAATAATAATAGTATATACTAATATAAATAGCATATCAATAAAAAAACCAATGTATGTTGTAACACTAATAATGTTCCCTACGTGAACACACATATTGATTTTTAAAAAACAACCATTATTACTATGAGGATTATGAAAATAACAATTGGGCTTATGCTGATCGGTTCGATGGCAATGGCTCAAACAAACTGGAGCTTTGATAAAGCCCATTCAAGCATTGCCTTTAATGTCGAGCACCTGGTGATATCTGAGGTGACCGGTAACTTCGGTTCATTCGATGGCTCAGTAGTATCAAAGTCGGATGATTTCGACGGCAGCAAGATAAATTTTACCGTGGATGTTGGCAGTGTGGATACCGACAATGAAAAGCGAGACAATCACTTAAAGTCCGACGATTTTTTTAATGCAGAGGCGCACCCCAAAATGGTTTTTGAGGGTACTCTGGAACATGTTGATGGTAAAAATTATAAGTTGAAAGGCGATCTTACCATCAGGGATGTCACCAAACCTGTGGAATTAGAGGCGAAGCACGGAGGTACTATAAAGGATCCTTACGGAAACACCAAGGCCGGATTCAAAGTCACTGGTGTGATCAATCGCTTCGACTACAACATGAAATTCAACGCCGCCATGGAGACCGGAGGGTTAGTAGTTGGTGATGAGGTGGAGATCGTGTGCAACGTGGAGTTGAAAAAAGAGGGATAATAACTTTAGCAACAGCATACAGTGTGGAGCATACAGGGTCTCTGTGTGCTCTGCATTCCACCCTGTTGCTACAGTTTAAATTCTTCATCATCATCTCCGCTAATATGGAGAATATGATCTTGCGGGGGAGTTACCGGTGGTGTTTCATCTGTTAACAGCCGCAGTGATTCAGGTCGAAAACTGTGCTTGTAAAGACGGCCCTCTTTTCCGGTCCAGGAGCATTCTACCAGGCGTTGTCCAAAAACGGAGCAGACTTTCATTACATCATCGGGGCTGGTGATAAGATATACCGTATCGCCTACCCTGAAATCATGCATAGTGTTTAAATGTTAGGTGGTGGCAATAAATATCCATATTCTCCGGCGAAAATGCAATTTCAATTATGACTCAAACTCGAACCACTTCCTGTTTGAGATAGACTAAAGAATAAGTACTTTTGTATCTGAGTGGGGTCACTCACACCCACACTCACCCTCAAACTCACACTCAATATGGGGATTTAGCTCAGTTGGTTTAGAGCACTTGCTTGACAGGCAAGGGGTCACTGGTTCGAATCCAGTAATTCCCACACTGATTATTAAGGAGTTTAAATAGCTTCTTTATCGCTGGAACAAACGGCAATATCAGTGAGATCAATACTGGAATTAATTCCAATATTGGTGGCTGCTAAAACCGTATTTTTGTTTGGTCCGTCATCCATATGGATTTTTACGCTCCCATCAAAATTTAATAAATCCTGATAAGTAAAAGCGGTCTGGTTGCCCAGCAACGATAGGGATGTGATGCTTTTGCCGGTGGTGGCATCCACTGGCGTCAGCAGGGCAGCGATTTCAGCATCCGGAGTAGCCAGTGTTCCAAAATGCAGATGCACCGGATGTTCTCCTCCTGAACCAGTACTGTTAACCGCTATTTCAATAATAATAGACTTGTCGGTCCCTTCTTTGAAATCAATAGTCCCCGATACCCCGAACTGGGGATCGGCGGGAACAAGATTATAACTCACCTGCCTTCCTGTCAGGTTTGTGGCCTGCGGATCTTCAGCGCTTTCACAACTAAATAGAAAAGCAGAACCGGTAAGCAGTAGTACACATATTTGAAAAGTTTTCACGTTGAAATTCATTTTTTTGTTTGGATATAAACTCTAAAATAAGATTATTAATATGAATAAACTAATATAATATTGGAATATTTCTATAAATTATACACACCTTCTCTAATAATCACTTCGATAAATTGAGAATTTACTGGTTTGACAGGTCACGGTTGATTTCAAAACTATATTCCTTTTTAATCCTAAAGCTCAGTATCACACCCAACCAAAATCTCGCGTCCGAATCGATAGTGGAGATTGCATCGGTATTATAGTTTTGATAGAGTGGGACCTGATAGGAAAAATTGAAAGTAAGCTGACTAACATTGGCTTGTAGCCCTAAGTTGGACATCAGAACTTCCCCTCCGGTGTTATCAACGGTATATGTATCGTCTTTGTGAACCGCGGATTGCTCAAAATATAGCCCAGCCATGGGCATCAGTCCCGCGTTGCCCATTCCCAACCAGTAGAAAAAGTTCATGCCGGCACTTAACTGGTTCCCAAAACGATAATCATATTTGTTTTTTCCGTTGACCTTGTAAGTGGCTTCCAATCCAATGCCAGCCAAATTGCGTCTCACCACATAGTTGGTGGTGAACAGGTAGTCCAAACTGCCGGTACCCAATTGAAAATTACTGTTAAGTAATTCGTCGCCGTCGTACTCCCTGTATTCACCCAGGGGAAATTTAAGCCCACTTCCGATTTGAAGGGTGTGCTTCCATTGCTTACTCATGTCATCGGCTGAATTGATCAGGTTGTACAGAACCAGTAAACTGGGATCTCCTATACCGTTGATTTTTGCCCGTTGGACATTCCCATCCATTTTATTCCAGGAATAGGGAAGGACGAAGCTAAACTGCAACTTGTCATTTAAAGAGTAAGCCCCCATTAACTCCATATGGCTGAAAGTATCTTCAGAATATTCATCCTCGGCATACCTGTTATCAACTTCGGCATTGAATCGTCCGTAGTTGTATCGGATTCCTACAAAGTGGCTTTGATATTGGGGGATAACACCAAAGTAGTACCCTCCAAATCTGCAACCACAGATATCGCAGGCGTGTATGCTTTCAGATATGGATAATAATACCATTGAGAAGATGAGAGATTTTCCTAAAGTTTTCATAACATGATTTTTAACGGCTTCCGAAAAAGCGTGAATCATTGACAAATTCCCAATCGCTAAGTGTTTCCAGGAAAGCAATCAGGTCTTGTTTTTCATCCATGGTCAACTGAATTCCAAGCTGGCCGTCATTCTTAAGTAAAGGTGACAGTGTTGGAGTGTCTTTTACCCCCTCGCTATAATGGTCCAGAACATCCATCAGTGTGGCCATACGGCCATCATGCATGTAGGGAGCAGTTAGCGCCACGTTTCTTAAGCTTGGTACCCTGAATTTGCCGCGATCCTGATCATTTTCTGTGATAAGTGCCCGGCCGATATCTTTATCAAAACCGTCATCCAGTCCATTATTTTCAAAACCGCCATGGGTAAACAAGATACCCTGGTGGCATGGAGCACAATGCTGCTCGAAGATTTTCATTCCCTTCAACGCCCCGTCGCTCAGCAGGGCTCCCTCATTGCGGAGGTACTTATCGTAATCACTATTGGCAGATACCATCATAACCATAAATTGAGACAGGGCGTGCAGAAATCTACCTGAGTTGAGTGTATCACCCCCAAATGCCTGGTTAAACATGTCGGGATATTCATCATGCTGCCGTAGTCTTTCCAGGATAGTTGCAATGTCATTATCCATTTCAAGCTCATTTTCAATAGCATTGACCGGGATAAAATCTACGTGGGTTATTCCTCCATCCCAGAAAAACCGGTTTTGAAATGCCAGGTTTGAAATTGATGGTGCATTTCTCTTACCAATCCGGTCATCTACACCAATGCTTAATCGGTGCTGGGCATCGGCAAAAGCCACCGACTGAGAATGACAGCTGCTACAGGCGATAGTAGAATCCCTGGAAAGAATGGGATCGAAAAACAGCTTTCGTCCCAATTCAAAACCAGCCTCCGTAACGGGGTTTTTGTTAAAGGTATATGTAGGTTCCGGAAAAAGTTCCGGAACCGTAAATTCAAAGCGTTCATCCGGTAACGGCTCAATATCGCTATTCTGACAGGAGCTAATACCGGCGAGTACTACAAACAGCCCATTAACTATGCCCCAGCATATTTTATATGGCCTTGGCATT
>JAUIKU010000036.1 GCA_030430675.1 Bacteroidia bacterium
CATAAACACTTTGATCTAATAGAGTTTGGAGCAGGTGACGGTAAAAAGACCAAAATACTGCTGGATTATTTTCTCACTCAGGGGGCAAACTTTACCTATAAACCCATTGACATTTCCGGCAATGCACTGAAATTATTAGCGGAGGATCTAAGGACAAGCCTTCCTTCGCTGGACCTGGAAACCTTGCAGGGGGAGTATTTCAACGTGCTTTCGCACCTGGAGGCACAGCCGGATAAAAATAAAGTTGTGCTTTTTCTGGGGTCAAATATTGGAAACTTCCTGAAGCCGGTAGCTGAGGATTTTATTACCCGGTTAGCCAATGTACTAAATCGGGGGGACATGTTGCTGCTGGGAGTAGATCTGGTAAAAGACCCAAAGGTAATATCAGGAGCTTACAACGACAGTAAGGGCATTACCAGGGAGTTCAATATGAACTTGCTTAGGCGGATCAACAGAGAGTTGGGGGGTAATTTTGATCTGAATAAGTTTGATCATTTTCCCCTTTACAACCCGTTATCCGGAACGGCCAGAAGCTTTCTGATCAGTAAGGAAAACCAAACTGTCACCATTGATCGCTTAAATGCATCGTTTCATTTTGAAGCCTGGGAGACCATACATACCGAGTACTCCCATAAATACCGGATGACAGAATTAACCCAGTTGGCGGAAGATTCGGGATTTGAGGTAGTCAAATACTTTTCGGATTCCAGGCAGTATTTTGTTGATGGTCTTTGGCGCGTTTCCGGGAGCTAATTCCAGCCCTTTTTTGGAACATTTATCAAAATAGTTTCTACTTTTGCATTCCCTCGCTGGCATTTAGTGATTTAGTGAGTTGCTGATTTGGTGAGATTAACCACTCATCAACTTAAAATACGCGCACGTGGCGGAACTGGTAGACGCGTCAGGTTGAGGGCCTGGTGCCCGTTTTAGGGCGTGGAGGTTCGATTCCTCTCGTGCGCACTTGTCGATTTGATGGCTTAACTGATAGCGTAAAACCTAGGCCAGCCACTTTATCATCATAAAACCAATATAGGTGGCCAGTAAACCCAGTACTACACTGCCTGCTGCGTAACCAAAATAGGACAGGTATTGTTCCTGGTGTATTAAACCCAGCCCTTCTATACTGAATGTGGAAAAAGTGGTAAAACCGCCACACAAACCGGTGATCAATAGCCACTTAAGTGGGTCGTTAATCAAAACATGACGGCTTTCCAAACCCACCAGCAGTCCTATTAGCAGGCAACCCGCCAGATTAACGGTAAATGTACCCCAGGGGAAAACCGAAACATAACGGCTGGAAATTATCAGATGCAGCAGGTAACGGGCCATGCTGCCAAGCATTCCACCAATACCTACATAAAGAAATGGCTTAATCAAATTCATAACCGAGGATTATGGGGTTTCTTTAATTTCTATTGCACCATGTTTGGTCTTTAACCTTTTAAGCACCTTTTCATATCCGGTGTGTTCCTGCATGCTTACCTTAGCGGTACTGCCTTTACCGGCGTATACCTGAAGTTGCTTGTAGGTGCTTCCGGCGGTACTGATCTTTATTTCTTTCCACCATTCTATGTCCCGACCAGTGAATTTAATACTTCTATTTATTAATCTTTTGACCCGCCAACGATCGCCGTCAATTTCCAGGGTGCGATAGCCCGAAACAACTTTGATTGTCACCAGCAAGGCAACCAGAAGGATGATAACTGGTAATAAAATCCTCATACCCGCCGGATGCGGCAGACTGATCCAGGCCCAAATCCCCAGTCCGTAAGCGATGATCAGGAACAGGGAAAGGGAAAACAAAGTGGTATTTTTAGGTCTGGACCTGATCATAGTTGACTGATTTTTTTCTTGGCAAAGGAGATGGCCTTTGGGAAAAAAATCATAAAGTCCTGGTAAAAGAACCGATAGTTTTCTCTCAAGGTATCTCCGGCATTTTCCAGCCCGGATTCGAACCGGGTGCGTCTGCCCATACCTTGTAATGCACGCTCAATTCCCTCCAGGGTAGCGTAGCTTAACATCCAATTTCCCCGGGACATATGATGCAATATGTATTGCGCTCGGTCAGGCAGTTGGCCCTGATAGTTATCCATGGTTTGGTAGACCCGATTGGTGAATCGTGTGAGTGGGAGTTTGTGGAACTTATAAAAGTTGGCCGCCAGAAAATGATCGTAATACATATCCACAATAACCCCAGCATAGTGGCTATAGGGTGTATAAAGCTTGCTTTTACTGTGCCGTACCCGGGGATGCTTATCGGTGTAGTGATCAATTTCGCGATGTAACAGGATGCCCTGCTTCACTTGTTCCGGATACTTTTTGTAGTCATTCCCTTTTACAAAGTCAGCAATGAAATTCCCCACCATTATATCGAGATGATCAAAAGACAGGTATGCATGCGCCAGGAAATTCATAAAGCGATGAAATTAGCAGATAACCGGCATATTATTGGCGTACTTAAAAGTTTATTTTATAATTTGTTCCAACATTTTTCTCACCAGTAAACTAATTTTCAATGTCTCAAAAATTGATTCGCACCCTGCTGCATCTGGCTCAGGCCGATGGAGATATCAGTGGGTCGGAACTGGCACTTATTTATAAGATTGCCATGGAAAAAAATCTGCCCATGTTCGAGGTGGAACAGTTGATCCGCAATCCTCCCAGTGAGCAGGAAGAGCTGGATGAACTGACTAAGGAGGAACGCTTTGAATACATCTACACCCTTATCCTTATGATGAAAATGGATGCCAAGCTCGATCACCGTGAGGAAGCACTTTGTGCCAGTTATGCAGAATCACTGGGTTATGATGTAAAGGTAATTCCGGAACTATTGGAGATGATCAGCAGCGATGATCAGCTAAGTGACAACAAGCAGGCGCTCAAAAAGGCTGCTCAGAAGTTTCTGAAGTAGGTGTATCAAGCGCCCGGTTTGGAGAATAAGGACCTATGGGGGCGCGCCCTGATTGATTACCACCGGGGAGCTACGGAAGAGCCGCTGATACTTCACTCATCCTTTGGGGAACCTGAAGCAGTGCCTGTTGATGTGTTCTTCCGAAGTTCCGCGGTGTTCAGTGATATGGAGACGTATGCCATGGAATTGGCAGATGGTTCTATTTTGGATGTAGGAGCAGGTACCGGATGCCACTCATTGTTCCTTCAGGCACAGGGAAAACGGGTTACCGCCCTGGAAAAATCACCCGGAGCTTGCTCGGTGATGCGCGCTGCCGGAGTGGAGCGTGTTGTTGAGGGAGATATCCATAGTTTTCAAGGATCCGGGTTCGATACTGTTCTGTTGATGATGAATGGTCTGGGCCTGGCCGGAACACTGGATCAACTTGCCGGTTTCCTGAAGCAGGTATTTAACAGTCTGTCAGCAGGAGGACAGGTACTGGCAGATTCCTGTGATATTCACTACCTGTATTCCGAACTAAAACTGCCTGAAACCCCTTATTACGGTGAACAACAATACTTTTATGAATACAAGGGGCAGCGCGATCCAAGCTTTCACTGGCTATTTGTGGATGTTATAAGTTTGAGAAAGGCGGCGGCCAAAGCCAATCTATCAGTGCAGGTAGTGTATGAAGAACAGGACCAGTACCTGGTGCGGATCGTTAGATCTTAGATCCACTAGTGCCCGTTGTTTCTTTTCTGGTACTTAAAACTCAAGTAGGAAAGTACGTCACCAAATGCCTGGGCGCCCTGCTTCATATCATCGTCGACCGGTTTGCCATTAAGTCTCAGGATCAGCAACCCATAAATACCATTAAGACATATCTGTATGGGGTTGGTAAGCTGTCCATTCGATTGGGCGGAGTTTCTATTAATGTGGAGCTTGGCCTGGTCGAAAATTTTGCGGTATGTCTGATCGGATTTCAGCAACTCCAGGTTAAAATGACTTAGCTCCTTAGCCAGTTGGTTGAGTTCCTCCAGATGTCCGGAGTCTTTCAGAGACTCTTTTTTCATCTGGTTTGCAATCTTCCGGTACCATGCCTTGATTCTGGTTTTCTTATCGTCTTCAACCGGGAAATGTTGAATAACGTACTTATAAATCTCTTCCAGATTGAAATTGTAAGCGCGAATCAAATCTTCTGTCTGGTACATAAAAATGATGTACTCACTAATACTCTCCTTGCGCTTTTGTTCGGCTATGAGCATAGTTGCAACAGTTTAGGGGGACAAATATCTGATTTTTTTTCCGTTAGCTCAATTAATTGTTTGAGTTTTTGCATTTTCGGTCAGTTAATTTATAGCAGTTCTTTATTCCTTAAGTAGGAATTATTTGGCTATTTTTGCCATTTCATTATCCATGGATCACATCAGGAATTTCTGCATTATTGCCCACATCGATCACGGTAAAAGTACCTTGGCCGACCGGCTGTTAGAATCCACCAATACCGTTACAGACCGGGAAATGCAAGAGCAGTTACTGGACAATATGGATCTTGAGCGGGAGCGGGGAATTACCATCAAGAGTCATGCAGTACAGATGGATTTTCAACATGAAGGGACCAGGTATGTGCTCAATCTTATAGATACCCCTGGCCATGTCGATTTCTCCTATGAGGTTTCCCGATCGATTGCAGCCTGTGAGGGCGCTCTGCTGGTAGTAGATGCTTCACAAGGTATTGAGGCACAGACTATTTCAAACCTGTACTTAGCACTGGAACACGATCTGGAGATCATACCTGTGCTCAATAAAATTGATCTGCCAGGGGCCGCCCCTGAGGAGGTCACAGATCAGATCGTGGACCTGATAGGTTGTGACCCCGACGAAGTGATCCATGCCAGCGCTAAAGAGGGTCTGGGAATAGACGAGATATTGGAAGCAATTGTGACCAAGATACCCCCACCCAGCGGTGACCCGGAGGCTCCTTTGCAAGCTATGATTTTCGATTCCGTTTTCAATAGCTATCGGGGTATTGAAGTTTATTTCAGGGTATTTAACGGTACCATAAAAACCGGTGATGAGGTGCAATTCATCAATACCGGACGTACCTATGAAGCCGATGAGATTGGAATTCTGCGGCTCAAACAGGAGCCCAGAAAGGAGATCAGCACCGGTAACGTAGGTTATTTGATTTCGGGGATTAAGGTTGCCAAGGAGGTGAAGGTAGGAGATACCATCACCCATGTGGACCGCCCTGCCAAACCGCTAAAAGGTTTCGAAGACGTAAAACCCATGGTATTTGCCGGCATTTATCCGGTGGAAACATCGGAATACGAGGAGTTGCGGGCCTCCATGGAAAAACTTCAGCTCAATGACGCTTCATTGGTCTGGGAACCTGAGACTTCTGCCGCTCTGGGTTTTGGTTTTCGGTGCGGTTTTCTGGGAATGCTACACATGGAAATCGTGCAGGAAAGACTGGAGAGGGAATTTGACATGACGGTCATCACCACCGTGCCATCCGTGGCATTTCATGCCATAGGTACCGATGGATCACTTACCCAGGTAAATGCCCCTTCGGAATTGCCGGACCCAACTTATGTGTCACATATTGAAGAACCCTTCATCAGAGCGCAGATCATCACCAAATCAGAATACATCGGGCCCATTATGGCGCTGTGTATGGATAAAAGAGGGCAGATAAAGAATCAGGTATACCTGACCAGCGATCGGGTGGAGTTGTCCTTCGAGTTGCCGTTGTCAGAGGTGGTATTTGATTTTTTTGATCGCCTGAAAACCATAAGCAGGGGTTATGCCTCACTGGACTATGAGTTGATAGGCTACCGGCAATCCAATATGGTAAAGCTGGATATAATGCTAAATGGTGAAAAAGTAGATGCGCTATCTGCCATTGTGCATAGAGACAAAGCCTACGAATGGGGCAAACGGCTTTGCGAGAAGCTGAGAGGTTTGCTGCCCCGGCAAATGTTTGAAATTGCCATTCAGGCGGCCATTGGAACTAAGGTAATTGCCAGGGAGACGGTGCGGGCATTGAGAAAAAATGTCTTGGCAAAGTGCTATGGTGGTGATATTACCAGGAAGCGCAAACTACTGGAGAAACAGAAAAAAGGAAAAAAGCGCATGCGGCAGGTGGGTAACGTTGAAATTCCGCAGGAAGCTTTCATGGCAGTATTAAAATTAGATTAACATGACCATACTCGACGGTAAGAAAACATCAGAGCAGATCAAACAGGAGATCGCTCAGGAGGTTCAGGAGATAAAATCAAGAGGTGGCAAAATACCTCACCTGGCAGCGGTTTTAGTAGGAGAAGACGGCGCCAGCCAAACTTACGTTAATAGCAAGGTAAAAGACTGCCAGCAGGTAGGATTTGGCTCCACCCTGGTTAGACTGGGCGCAGAGGTAACGGAGGATGAACTGCTCGAAAAAGTTCAGCAGATTAATAACGATGAGGACATTGATGGAATTATAGTACAGTTACCATTACCTGGACATATATCAGTCGAAAAAGTAACGGCAAAAATTCGGCCGGAGAAGGATGTGGATGGATTTCACCCGGTAAACGTGGGCAGGATGGTAAAAGGCCTGCCTGCTTATATCGCCGCTACACCGTTCGGGATCATGCAATTGCTGGAGCGTTACCAGGTTGAAACCAGCGGTAAACATTGTGTGATCATCGGTAGAAGTGATATTGTAGGTACCCCAATGAGCATTTTAATGGCCAGGAAAGCACAGCCGGGAAATTCAACAGTGACCCTGTGCCATAGCCGGACCCGGGATATTAAAGCGCATACCCTTCAGGCCGATATTGTGGTGGCTGCGCTGGGTAAACCCGGTTTCCTTACCGGAGATATGGTAAAGTCAGGAGTAACGGTGATCGATGTGGGGATAACCAGGGTGCCGGATGCTTCCAAAAAGAGAGGTTATGCACTGAAAGGAGACGTCGACTTTGAAACAGTGGCTCCAAAGTGCGACTTTATAACACCTGTACCTGGCGGAGTAGGCCCCATGACAAGAGCCGCTTTGTTGTGGAATACACTACAATCCGCAAAAAATTCGTTTTATCAACCGGAACAGGTAACGGAGTAGATTTGAACAACACACGATATTCGACCCGCAACCGGCCTCAGGTAATCCACTCTGTACCAACGGTGGATCAAAGGTCACTGCCTGTGATGGAGACTTTTTATAGCCTGCAGGGTGAGGGGTTCCATGCCGGCAGGTCTGCCTATTTCATACGTCTGGGCGGTTGTGACGTGGGCTGCCATTGGTGCGATGTGAAGGAATCCTGGGATGCCTCTTCGCACCCGTTTACGGACATCGATCGTTTAGTAGTGAAAGCCGAGAGCCAGTCACCTGATTTAGTGGTAATTACAGGTGGGGAACCATTAATGTATGATCTGTGCGATCTTACCCGAAAACTTCAGCAACATGGTTTAAGAACACATTTGGAGACTTCCGGGGCACATCCCCTGACCGGCTCCTGGGACTGGATCTGTTTTTCACCTAAAAAGTTTAAGAAGCCACTTAATGATATCTACGAAAAGGCCCATGAATTAAAGGTGGTAATATTCAACTACAGCGATTTTAAGTGGGCAGAGCAACACGCCAGCAAGGTAAATGACCGTTGTAAGCTGTACCTGCAGCCGGAATGGAGCAGGGTAGAAGAAAACATGCCCATGATCTTAAAATATATCGAGGAAAACCCTCAATGGCATATGTCAATACAGACTCATAAATACTTAAATATTCCATAGTACAATCCATGGCCCCGGCATATCGTTCCTGTTTTTTTATACTGACCCTTAGCCTGACATTCATGGTGCCCTCATGGGCACAATATCATACCAAATCAAAAAAGGCCATTAAGTATTTTGAAAAATCGGGAGAGTTGTTGCGGAGCAGGAACTATTCGGATGCGGTTACTTACCTGGAGATGGCCATCGATAAAGACCCCAACTTTGCGGAGGCTCATTTGCGTTTAGGCACCAATTATCTTTCCCTGGGTGATTATGCCAATGCCCGTGGCTATTTGGAATCGGCGGTGGCGCTAATTCCTAACGATCCTAAAACGGTGGGAGCGTACCTGGCCCTGGCAGATATTTACTACCGGGAGGGGTCCTACCAGAGGTCCCTGGGGCTTATTGACAAGCTCAAGAGCTTCAATCCTCCACCCAGGATAGCCCAGCAGGTCTTAAAACTAGAAGAAGGTGCCAGATTTGCCCTGGACCAGATCAATAACCCCCTGCCGTTTGATCCCAAACCATTGCCCGACAACATTAATGAATTTGATTTGCAGTATTTCCCGGTATTAACCGCTGATCAAAAAACCATGATTTTTACCAGGAGGCGGTCGCGAGATCCGCAGTTCGATGAAGATATGGTAATAAGTACCCGGGAAGAAGATGGTAACTGGACCACTCCGGAAAGTATATCGGATAATATCAATACCAAGTTCAATGAGGGAACCTGTACCATCTCTGCCAACGGGCGTACCATCATCTTCACTTCGTGTTCCGGTAGGACCAGTATGGGAAGTTGCGACCTGTATATCAGTTATAAGTTGGGCGATGAATGGACCGAGCCTGAAAACATGGGCACTAAAATCAATAGCCGGAGCTGGGAGTCGCAACCATCGCTCTCAGCGGATGGAAAGATATTGTATTTTGTCTCAGACCGGTCAGGGGGATTTGGAAAAAGAGATATTTGGATGAGCCAGTGGATTGCCGGCAGTTGGTCGAAAGCGGTTAATTTGGGTGCCACCATCAATACTGCCGAGGAGGAAGTCAGCCCATTCATCCATGTGAATGGTCAGACGCTGTACTTTTCGTCTCAGGGGTTTACCGGCATGGGGGGATACGATATATTTTTCAGTGAAATGAAGAATGGCAAATGGAGCGCTCCCAAGAACCTGGGTTATCCCATCAACACAGCCGACGATCAGGTATCACTGTTTATTACCGCAGATGGAGAAACGGGATACTATAGTTATGAACAAAAGGGCCAGAACTCATACAGGAGCCTGCTTTATGAATTCAGTGTCCCGGAGGCCATTCAGGTCAGCAATAAAAGCAACTATATTTCCGGAAAGGTGTTGGATGTACAAACCAGGCAGCCTTTAAAGGCCCAGGTGGAATTGTTTGATATAAACGCGGATTCGCTGAAATCAGTGGTGGCTTCCGATTCACTAACCGGAGAGTATATGCAAATTCTCACCGAGGGCTCGGAATATGCGCTGTATGTATCCAGACCCGGATACCTGTTTGAAAGCCTTCGTTTTGACTACCAGGAGAGTCGTGATCGTGACCCTATCAACATAGACATATTTCTAAAACCCATCAAAAGTGGCATTGCCGCCACCATGAACAATATATTTTTCGAAGTAGATAAGTACGATTTGAAAGAAAAATCCCGTACGGAATTGAATAAAACAGTAAGGTTGCTGGAATCAAATCCGTCACTCAGGATTGAAATATCAGGGCATACCGACAATTCGGGCTCAGATACACATAATCAGCAGCTGTCACTCAATCGGGCCAGGGCGGTTTATCAATATTTGGTTGATCATGGCATTGACCCTAAAAGGTTAAAGTACAAAGGATACGGTTCCAGTGTTCCTGTCGCCGCTAACGATACCGAGGAAAACCGTCAGTTGAACCGCAGAATTGAATTTAGGGTTTTATAAGAATACAATTTTTTAATTGCGCTTGTTCACTGGGGATTTATAGATAAATGATGAGAAGGATCCTGTTCTTGGTATTGACATTTTGTGTGCTGGTAGTACTGCTCACCAAGCGGGACAATACAGGGTCGGAACTGGTAGAAACAGATCCGGAGGCATTGTGGCAGCAACACCTGGAAAGTATTGAGGGACAACTGATAAAAACGGATCGCCCGGATGAATTTGCCAAATACCATTGGATGATCCGCACCCGGGTGGGAAGTAATGGACCAGGTTATAGTGCAAACTACAAACTTGAACAATTACAGGTGGCACAGCGAAATCAGACGGTTTTCGCCCGGGCCCGTCGTCAGCAGCTTCAGTTTGTAGAACGAGGTCCCGGTAATGTGCCAGGCCGTACCAGGGCACTCATTGTGCTGCCTGACGATGTTAGCGGGAATTCCTGGATTGCCGGGGCAGTGGGTGGTGGACTTTGGAAAACCACTAATGCGGGAGCTAGCTGGACAAACCTGACCCCCGATTTACCCAGCCTGGCCGTCTCCACATTGGCAATTTGTGGGTCTGATCCCAATATTATGTATGTGGGAACCGGTGAATCATTTGCCGGTCTCAGTGGAATCAGGGGAGATGGCATCCTCAAATCATCAGATGGTGGATTAACCTGGTCGCAATTGGCATCTACCATAGCCAACGATGACTTTCAAAATGTAAACCGACTAATCGTTCATCCCGATAATCCCGACATCGTGCTGGCCTGTACCAGTAATGATCCCAATTTTTCTTCCTTTGATTCGGGTATATTTAAATCAATTGACGGGGGAACAAATTGGCTCCGGGTTTATACCGGCAATCAACGGGTGCAGCAACTGGTAGCCAGTCCGGATAATTTTAACGTGTTGTATGCCACGCTGAACAACGGCGGAGTGATCAAATCCACCAATCAGGGAAATACCTGGACCGATTCCAGTATCGGCATGGTACCGGATGGAAGGGTTGAAATCGCTATTGCTCCCAATGATCCCAATCGGATTTATGCTTCGGTAGAGGGCGCCGTTTCCGGCACCGGGTCCGACCTGTATATTTCGGATGACGCCGGGGCCAATTGGGCCATTGTAGTAGAGCAGAATGACGGAGAGAATATAGATTTTCTGGGAGAACAGGGCAATTACGACAATACCATAGCAGTCCATCCTTTCAACGAAAACATTGTATATGTGGGTGGGGTGAACCTGTTTAAATTCACCATCCAGCCAGGCACTGGCTCGGGTGAACCCACGGTACTGGGGGTGGATGTTGGGGAAACCGACCAGTTTATGGACTTTATCACCTTCGACAGCGGGGTGTTTTTCCAAAGCAAGCTGGCAATTGGTGAAGCGGACCCGGAAGATTTTGTTTCTATCGAATGGCGGTTTGGACCCGGTCGCAGCCAAATGGCACACCGGTTTACCGTCCCAGCGGACGGCGGTACCAACAATGACGGCGGAGCTGGGGTTCCCGATGCGGATTACAGCTACCAGGATTATGTGGAGGTTCCCTTCGAAGTTTGGGATATCGATAACAACAGGCAACTGATGGTTTCGTTCCGGGATCAGCAAAGAGACGGGTCTTTTAATCTGAACCCCGAGGATGAAAACAATGACCCCGGTTTTTTAACTGCCCGGGAATACTTCTTTGCCCATGCCTTTGAATACAATCCCACTACTCCGGAGCCCAGCATCATGGTTAACGGAGGCCACGAAGTCAATCAGATGTATTTTATGTGGCCGGTACTGGCAGCAGGAGCAGCCAGCTGGGACCCCAATAATCTTCCTGACTCCAAATTAACCATTTCCTACGGTTCGGTGGAGAACCGGCTCAGGGAAACCACCATTATTTCAGACGCCTTCAACCAATTACCTGGCAGCAATGGGAAAAACCGGTTTTTCCAAAGCTTTGGGGAGGATAATACCGCAAACTTGGGACTGCACCCGGATCACCATCAGATTACTACGCAAATCGCGAATATTAATGCAGAGACATTCCGAATGGTGGTGACCAATGATGGAGGGGTATACTATTCAAATACCGCGCAGAACCCTGGAGAAAACGACGGAGACTGGACTTTTGCGGGGAATGGATTCAACTCCAGCCAGTTTTACGGTGCTGACAAGAAACCCGGAGCCATGGAATTTATAGGTGGGATGCAGGACAATGGTACCTATCGATCGCCTTCCGGAGAAGACGCCAGCAGTACTTCGGCCTATATACGGCAGGTGGGAGGGGATGGATTCAGGGTGGCCTGGCACCATACCGACCCAGACCGTATGATTGGAAGTTCCCAGTATAATGGTTTTAGGCGTACCACCGATGGGGGCGTTACCTGGACCAGCGGAACCAGTGGCCTGGAGGATGTGGGTGAAGACAACGCTCCTTTTATCAGTTGGCTGGGCAATTCAAAAAAGAGTCCCAATATACTATTTGCAGTGGGCAGGCAGGGTGTGTGGCGATCGCCGGATTTTGGTGGGTCCTGGGAACTGAAACCAATCAGCACAGGATGGGCTTTTAACAATCTGAGCAGGGTAGTGGTGTCAGAGGCAGACCCCACCATAGTATGGGCGGGGAGCGGGATGACTTCCGCGGCCAGGATTCATTACTCCGAAGATAGCGGGGAGAACTTTAGTGTGGTCAACAACTATTCAGGGGCACCCTTGGGCAATTTATCCAATATAGCTACTCATCCCACCCAAAGAAAAACCGCCTTTGTGCTATTTTCATTTTCCGACGCTCCAAAGATTATTCGCACTATGGATGGCGGAGAATCCTGGGAAGATATTACCGGTTTTGAAAACAGCACCGAGAGCATCAATGGGTTTCCCGATGTACCGGTGTTTAGCTTATTGGTTTGGCCGCATGAGATCTCCACTATATGGGCAGGCACTGAAATCGGTCTGGTGGAATCCACTGATAACGGAGCCACCTGGGCGTTAAGAGATGATTTTATAAATACTGCTATTTGGGACATGAAGGCAGTGGATGACCAGGTAGTACTGGCCACCCATGGCAGAGGGGTATGGACAGTTACCCTGGATGGGATGATCTGGCCCACGGAACTGGTAACTTCCACCACAGAACCACCTGTAAAAAACACTTTGGAGGTTTTCAATTTTCCCAACCCGGTATCTGAAAGTACATTTATCAGATGGAACCTGCCCACTTCCGGTGATGTCAAGGTTGAGCTATTTACCGGCGAAGGCCGGCTGGTTGAGGAGGTATCCATAGCGGGCCAGCAGTCAGGTACCGGGCAGTACCAGTGGTTCAGGGATCCGCTAACCCATCCCCCTGGAGTTTACCTGATTAGGCTCAAAACCGCCCACGGATCTGTCACTTCCAGAATGGTCCTGAAATAACCGCCCTCGATCACCCCAGACCATCACTCTACCCTATCCCATAACTTATGACTCGATTAACCTATAACTCATTAACTTATAACCCCGTAACAACCCTCCCCCAATTGACGCTATCGCGGTATAAGCGATCTATAAGGAGCAAACCAGCAATTAACCAGAAATAGGGGACAGTTGATTGTTTAAGTTATATAAAATAACGAAATAATTATATAAATAGTGTTGTCGGAGGTACTGCCCAGACGTACTGCTGTGTACATTTTTCACCGTTAGCAATGTATAATTACCATTTAACCCCTTGTATACCCCAATCAACGTTAAAAATCACCCATATTTTCTAGACATTAACTCAATATTACCTTAAGTTTGCAGAACTTAATTAACCAAAATAACACAATATGAAAAGGATTCTACTAGTTTGCTTCTTGGCGTGTGCGGTTGCATTCCAATCGTATGCCCAGGAGAGGACCATCAGTGGAACCGTATTGTCCGATGAGGACAATGCTGGACTACCGGCGGTCAACATTATTGTCAAAGGTACCACACAAGGTACTACTACGGATCTGGATGGAAACTATCGTTTGACGGTTCCATCTGATGATGCGGTTTTGGTATTCTCATCCATTGGATTTGAGAATCAGGAAGTAGTGGTTGGTAATCAATCCACTATTAATCTCACTTTAAGGTCTGATATAACACAACTCGGCGAAGTAGTGGTTACTGCTTTGGGTATTTCCCGGGAAAAGGCAGCGTTGGGTTATGCAGTACAGGAAGTAAGCGGAGAAGAAGTTAATGTTGCTAAAGACGGTAACTTCATTAACTCACTTTCCGGAAAAGTTGCAGGTGTTCAAGTTAGGCAAAACAACAACTTTGGTGGATCTACCAACGTGGTGATCCGCGGTAATGCTTCAATTACCGGTAACAACCAGGCATTATTTGTTGTTGACGGAGTGCCGGTAAGCAACAGAACTGCTAACGACCAGGGGACCGAAAATTATCAAACTGGAGGTCGAGCGGGTTATGACTGGGGTAACGCTGCTTCGGATATCAATCCGGAAGATATTGAGTCAATTTCCGTATTGAAAGGTGCTGCGGCCTCTGCGCTTTATGGTTCAAGGGCAGCCAATGGGGTAGTCTTGATTACAACCAAGAAAGGAAAAGCCAGGGAAGGAATTGGTGTTACATTCAATACCAGCTACACCGCAGGTAAAATTGACAAGAAAACGTTCACAGAATTCCAGGACCAATATGGAGCTGGATATGGAAAGTATTATGGCAGCACTGGAGATTTCTTTGATGTGGACGTCAATGGTGACGGCACGGATGATTTTTTGGTTCCGGCTCAGGAAGATGGTTCTTACGGTGGAAAGTTTGATCCTAATCTGTTGGTTTATCACTATGATGCCTTTGTTCCCGAATCACCAAACTTTGGCCAGGCACGGCCATGGGTAGCAGGAGCGAGCACCCCGGTGGATTTCTTTGAAACCGCTCACACCTTCAATAACAGTATTGCGGTGTCAGGTGGAAATGAAAATACTACATTCAGGTTAAGCTACACCAATTTCAGATCCACTGGTGTTCTTCCAAACAGTGAGCTGAAGCGGGATAACATAGGCTTTAACGGAGAAACTAAACTTACCGAGAAGTTCAAGGTCACTATGGGAGTAAATCTCAATCTCAACGACAATCTTGGACGAAATGCCACTGGTTACGGTGGAAGCTTAATGAGTTCATTCAGGCAATGGTGGCAAACCAATGTTGATATTAAGGAACAAGAATATTTATATAAGACTACTGGGCGTAATGTTACCTGGAACCCTATCAACCTTCCAGATGATGATTTCCCAATTTATCACGACAATCCCTATTGGAAGCGGTATGAAAACTATACCACAGATGAACGGACTCGTGTAAACGGAAATATTATGCTTCACTATGAAATTAATGATTGGCTGAAGGTGCAGGGTAGGGCAACAATAGATACCTATAACGAGACCAGGGAAGAGCGTTTAGCAGTGGGTAGTGTGGCTAATGAATTTAGCGTACTACGTCCCAAGCAGGATGAACTGTCCGGGTATATCAGGGAAGACATTTGGGTAAGTGAAAGAAATTACGATTTGATGCTTACCGCCAATAGGGACCTAACTCCTGATTTAGCTCTATATGCTTTGTTTGGTTTTAACCTGAGACAAAATGATTTTGAGTCTATTCAGGCAGGTACCTCCGGTGGATTGGCAGTGCCTGGCTTGTATAAGCTAAGTAATTCAGTAAATGCTAACCCTTTCCCTATTGAGTTTGACACGGAGAAAGAAGTTTACGGATATTATACTAACGTGAACCTGGGATATAGAAATAGGTTGTACTTGGACGGAACATTCAGGTATGATATTTCTTCTGCTTTGCCGGTAGATAACAATGCTTATCCTTATTATTCTGCATCTCTTTCCTGGGTATTTACAGAATCTGTGAACAGCGGGTTCTTGAGCTTTGGAAAAGTAAGAGTGGGTGGTGCCAGAGTGGCCAACGATTTGGCACCAGGCAGAACCTCTGACTACTATCTACGTAATCCAAACTTCGGACCGACCACTATTACTACCCTTCCATCTTTGAAGAACAACAGCGATTTAGTTCCTGAAACAACCGATTCTTATGAATTTGGAGTAGAGTTAGGTGCATTTGATAACAGATTATCACTTGATGCTGCAGTATATACCAGTGAAACTAATGATCTGATAACCAGGATCGAGGTTTCGCAAGCAAGCGGTTATCGTGAAAAGATCGTTAATGCAGGAAGTGTTGAGAACAAGGGAATTGAACTGACTCTGGGCGGTGATATCATCCGTAAGAGTGACCTTAACTGGCACATGGACCTAAACTGGTCAACCAATAAAAGTGAGGTACTATCCTTGGCAGATGGAGTGGAAAACATCCAGCTACACGGAAATAGTTTGCAAGGTGATGTTTCTATCAACGCCACTGTGGGACAACCTTTTGGTATCATTAAAGGAACCGGTTTTCAGTATTTAAATGGTGAGAAGGTGGTTAATTCCGCAGGTTACTATGTTGCTGTTCCAGATCAGATCATTGGAGACCCAAATCCGGACTGGATTGGTGGTCTTAACAACAGAATAAGCTATAAAGGACTGACATTGGCATTCCTGATTGATATGCAAAAAGGTGGTGATGTGTATTCACTTGATATGCACTATGGTCAGGGTACTGGTGTAACCGCTAATACTGTTGGAGTAAATGACAAAGGAAACGACTGGCGTTTGCCGGTAGCCGATGGTGGAGGAATAAAACTGCCAGGTGTGAAGGAAGATGGAACTCCAAATGATATCTATGCCAGAGCAGACTACTATGGTGGTGTATTCTACTGGGGAACTTCTTCAAGAAACCCGGTGGAGAGTACCATTTACGATGCAAGTTTTGTGAAGTTGAGAGAAATGTCACTCACTTATACACTGCCGAATCAGTGGATCAACTCCTTTGCAAGCAGAGTGGAATTTTCCTTGATAGGAAGAAACCTGGCGATACTGCATAAGAATGTTCCTTATGCTGATCCGGAATCCGGATTATCTGCTGGTAACATTCAGGGATACCTGTCAGGGTCATGGCCCACTGTTAGATCCATGGGATTTGCACTGAAAGTAGATTTTTAAGAAATAGAATATAGCTAAAATGAAAAAGATAATTTTCGTATGGATATTTTGTCTCTTTGCAGTCTCATGTGATGACAGACTGGAGGAGATGAACCAAGAAAAAGTGAATCCGGCCGAAGTACCGGCGGAGACACTGTTCGCTAATGGCGTAAAGGAATTGGCCGATATGATGGTCAATTCAGATGTAAATCAGAATGTGTTCAGGTTATATGCCCAATACTGGGCGCAAACCACTTATCCCGATGAAAGTGCTTACAACCAAATAGGCCGTAACATTCCTCGAAATTGGGGATGGGCCATTGGCTATCGACAGGCACTTCAGGATTTGAACAGTGCCAAGATGCTTATGGAGGCAGAGCCAGATCCAACATTGAGCCCTGCTGCTAATGCCAATAAGCTGGCCATTACCAATATCTCAATGGCTTATATTTTTGCCGTGATGGCCGAAACCTACGGGAATATTCCCTACTCGCAAGCATTGGATGTGGATAATATTACCCCGGCGTATGATGATGCCCGGACCGTATATGATGCACAGATCGATATCTTAACCGATGCCGTGAATGTTCTTGACGAAAATGATGTAGCATTTGACTCCAATGAAGATCCACTATATTTCGGTGATGTGGCTGGTTGGAAGATGTTTGCTAACTCGCTGAAATTAAGAATGGCGATAATGTTGGCAGATGTAGATCCAACTAAAGCTCAGACCATGATCGATCAGGCGCTGGCTTCCGGAGTAATACTTGATCCCGCTGATGACGCTTATATTACCTACTATTCCGAAGCTCCCAGTACCCACCCTGTGTACGAGGATTTGGTACTGAGTGGAAGACGGGACTATATTCCAGCCAATACCCTGGTTGATATCATGAATGATCTGAATGACCCCAGAAGGGATGTTTATTTCTCTGATCCAATTGATGGTGAGTATGTAGGAGGAATTTATGGAACCGCCAATTCATGGGCAGAGTTTTCTCATCTCGGTGATATCTTCTTTACCCCAACTGTACCCGGTGTGCTATTGAGTTGCTCAGAAGTGATGTTCTTGTTAGCTGAAGCAGCAGAACGTGGTTTTACAGTACCGGAAACTGCAGAAAGCTACTACAACAAGGGAATTGAGTTTAGTATGAAGGAATGGGGTCTTACAGATGCAGACTACATGGCCTATGTAGCGCAGCCAAGTGTTAATTATATGACCGCCCCAGGCGACTGGAAGCAGAAAATCGGGCTGCAGTCCTGGATTTCACTGAATCATAGAGGTTACGAAGGATGGACTACCTGGAGACGACTTGACTTCGATGCGTTTGCTCCTCCACCGTCAGATCCACCTATGACTATAGATGATATTCCTACCAGGTTGCTTTACCCTCAGGAAGAAGCTAACCTGAACGGTTCTAATCTGGATGCTGCAGTAGCAGCAATTGGTGGAAACACTAAAACTACCAAGCTTTGGTGGGATGTAAATTAGTGTAACGTCTAAAGCATATAAAAAAGGACTCCCTTTAAAAGGGGAGTCCTTTTTTTTCCTACTAACCACATGATTGACTTGAAGGCTTTATTGTGTTCAATTTTTCTAATGCTATCATTGTGCAGTAATGCGCAGAATATCAATACTATTGTTGTTGATGAAAAGGCAAACGGACAAAACCTTTATGATTTCCTGGAATCTATTGAAAAGGAGTATGATGTCGACTTTGTAGGTGCGGTACCCCAGTTAAAGTCATTGATTATAACAGGGGTTGAGAAACGGGTCTATATGTACTCATTTTTAGAAATGATATTGATGCCTTATAATTTGACATCGGTAAAGGTTCGGGAAAATGTGATGTTTATAATTGATAATGCCAGTTGGCAGGAATTTGGCAATAGAAGAGGGAATTACCTGCTGATAAATCCTAAAACCCCCAAACAATTAAAGGGCCAGGTCCAGGAGTCCGGTTCAAACACACCAATTTGGGGTTCACAGGTAACGGTTGCATCCCTTGGTTTGGGAACCCTCACCGATGAGAACGGACTATTTGAATTGGTAATACCACAGGATGAAGTAGTACGGCTGGATATTCAATACCTTGGATTTGATACCAAGTCATACCTGGTGGGTTTCACGGAATATTCTGAAGAGTCTGAAGTCAAGACTTCATTAGTAACCTCATCAATGGAACTTGAAGGGATAATAGTAACCGGAGACCGATCAAATGACAAAATCGAAAGTAGACTGGCTGGTGTTGAAAAGCTGGATATAAAGGAAATTAAAGAACTGCCTACATTTTTTGGAGAAGTAGATCCGATTCGGAGCCTTGCTACTCTTCCGGGAGTTAGTGTGGTAGGCGAAATTTCTTCGGGTTTCAATGTACGAGGAGGTCAGTCAGGCCAAAACCTGATCAGGCAGGATCAGTCGTTTATCTATAACCCTACCCATCTCTTTGGGTTCTTTTCTGCTTTTAACCCCGATATGATTAGTAGTGTTGAGCTCTATAAAGGGGGAGGTCCGGCCACTTTTGGTGGAAGAGTATCTTCAGTGCTGGATATAAAATTGCGAAACGGAGATGCCGGCAGATTTTCCGTGAAAGGAGGCATCGGTATGGTATCCAGTAGAATAGCCTTAGAAGGGCCCATATCAAAGAGTAAATCTTCATTTCTCATTGCAGGCAGAATATCCTATGCAGATTGGTTGCTAAATGCTACGGATCATATCGAGTTGAAAAAAAGTACTGCAGATTTCAACGACGTCAATGTAAAGTTTTTTCAGACCATTGATGAGAATAACTTTCTTACCATTTCAGGCTATAGAAGCTATGATAGTTTCAGGCTCAATAGTGACTCTACGTTCAGTTGGAGTACCAACAACGTGGCGGTTAACTGGGACCATACATTCAACCACAGGCTGGTTTCAAATGTCAGCGTTGCCAGTAGCAACTACTACAGTAAGGTAAATAACTATAAGGATATTGAAGCTTTTAGCTACAAGAATGCCATTCAGAACCTGTCGTTAAAAGGGGATTTTATATATTCCAGAAGTGACAAAGAAACTATAGATGTAGGATTTGAAGCGATCTATTCCAATATAGAACCTGGTAAACTGGATCCTGCCCAGCTTAATAATACCGTGCCGGTAGATATTAACAACCAGCATTCCATGGAGCTGGCGGCTTTTGTTCAATCAGATTTCGAGCTTAATTCCAAATGGGCCCTATCCGTAGGATTAAGATACTCACATTTTCTAAGACTGGGAGAGGACGCTATTTATGAGTTTGATTATGATAACCCGCAAGGACGTTATCCTTCTATTGTTGATACTACCTACTATTCAAATAACGAGATTATTAAATCTTATAATGGATTGGAACCAAGAATTTCCTTGCGCTATTTGTTTAGCCTGCAGAGTTCAATTAAGGCAAGCTACTATCGGGTTTACCAGTATCAGCATTTGATTTCAAATACCACCTCGGTGACCCCACAGGACTATTGGATATCCAGTGGCCCCTATTTAAAACCGTTGGCGGGAGACCAGTGGTCTTTGGGTTATTTCAGGAATACCGATAGTGGATACGAGTACTCAGCGGAGGTGTATTATAAAGACATTAAAAATGTGGTAGACTACATAGAAGGGGCGGATGTAACCCTGAATGAGGCACTGGAAGCTGGTTTAGCGCAAGGCCAGGGAACAGCCTATGGTGCTGAGCTTCTTTTAAAAAAGAACCGGGGCAAATTGAATGGTTGGTTGGCCTATACATACTCGCGAAGTTTGATGGAATTTACTTCGGATTACGAAAGCCTGAATATCAACGATGGTGAACAGTATCCCGCCAACTACGATCAGCCACACAATGTTTCATTGGTCCTGAATTATAAACTCGGTCCATATATGACATTGTCTTCCAGTTTTAACTACCAGACAGGGAGGCCCATTACCATTCCAATTTCAAAATTCACCTATGATGCCTACCTGGCAGCGCTTAACTATTCTTCCAGGAATGAATATAGAATCCCTGACTACCACAGGTTGGATTTGTCACTAACCATTAAAGACAAAGAACGCAACAACTCAAGGTTCAGAGGTGAGTGGGTTATCTCCGTTTTCAACGTATACGGCAGAAAAAATGCCTATTCTGTCTATTTCAACAAATATGGTAGGGCATATAAACTTTCGGTACTGGGAAGCATGTTCCCATCTGTTACTTATAATTTTAGTTTTTGATTCCAGAGTGAATGGTTAATTGGAAAAACATCCTGAGTTTGATGGTTCTGACAACTGGTTGTGTGGAATCGTTTGACTTTATGGTAGAAAACCAGGGACCAGGTATCGCTATTGAATCCCAGATATCCGATGTGAGTTATGCCGAGACGCTGGAGTATCCCTCCGATGGAAGATATTTCGAAGTGATATTGAGGCACACCAGTGATGTTACCAATAAGCATGATGAAGTGATTTCAAATGCCATAGTAAAGTTACAGGATGACTCAGGGGCGAATTGGGTTTATTCAGAAATGAGTCCTGGTTATTATGTGCTATTTGATAAAGGTTTTAAAGCTCTTGATGACAAAAAATACAAGCTGACTGTGCAGATCTCAGAAACTGAGTCTTACGAATCAAGTTGGGAGCAGTTACCTTCTGAGGCACCGAAAATGGGTGAGATAAATTTTAGAGAAGATGAGATCCAAAAGTATGTAATTGAATTGAGAGAACAAAAAATAAAAACAATTCCCGGAGTATATGCCGGGATTGAGTTGCCAAAAACAGATCAAACTACTTTTTTTTATCGTTGGGATTTTGAACCCACCTGGATATTCACTGCCGCCCTTGCTTCCATAGCAACCAACAATAAAATTTGCTGGGCTACCAATAAGCTGTATTTATCAGAAGATGAATTATTTATTGATAATGTTGGCGGCTATACCAAGGATCTGGTGTTTATCGAAGTTGCTGAGAATGAAAGAATACTTACGGAATTATCCATTTTGGTGAAGCAATATGTTGTCTCTGAAGGGTATTACTATTTTTGGGATGAGTTAAAAAAACAAACCAACAGGGGAAGTGTTTTTGATGCTCCACCATATAATCTTCGATCCAATTTTAATTCTTTACAGGAAGATGGCAAAAGAGTATCCGGTTATTTCGGGGTAGTACGGGAACAAGCTAAAAGATGGTATTTTAACCGACAGGATTTGTCATATTATACCGAAGATTTTGCGTACAGATACTGTACAGCCTCAGAATATCCCGGTGCGGAATGTTTCAATTGCACTGCGTACGGAAATGGCATTGCTACTACGGTTAGACCAAAATGGTGGGGGCGATAATGACTAGAAGGTTACAAATACACTTGCTTCTTGTTTTTGCAGTAGTATTGCTACAGCAAAGTTGTACAGAGCCATTTGACTTTTTGGTAGAAAACCAGGAGCCGGGTATCGCTATTGAGTCTCAGATATCCGATGTGAGTTATACCGAGACGCTAGAGTATCCCTCTGATGGAAGGTATTTTGAAGTGATATTGAGACGCACCAGTGATGTTACCAATACGCACGATGAGATGATCTCAGGGGCTACGGTAATGTTAAATGATGACAATGGTATGGAATGGTGCTATACCGAAGCACCCACAGATCCTGGAAAGTATTACTTACTCGACGATGATTTTGAGGCGGTAGAGGGTAGGAAGTATAAAATTACCGTTCAGGTGTCTGATGAAGAGTCCTACGAGTCCAGTTGGGAACAATTGCCTGATCCGGCACCCGGTATTGGTGATATAAACTTTAAAGAATCAGAAATTCTTAAGCAGACGATCGAGCTCGGTGAAGAGGTGATTAAATCTGTTCCCGGGATTTGGGTGGGTGTGGAATTGCCAAATCACCACCAGGAGCATGAATTCTTTTACCGCTGGGACTTTGAGCCCATGTGGGTTTTCGAAACTCCTTTTCCTGCAAACTCCCAATCCAACCGGATTTGTTGGATCACCAACCCGAATTATTTGTCCGACTATGAACTCCATATCGATAATGTTGGAGGATATACTAAGGACCTGACATTTATCGAAGTACCGGTAAACGATAGGATACTATGGGATTTTTCACTGTTGTTAAGGCAATATGTCATGTCAGAAGATTATTACAACTTCTGGTCAGAACTCAAGGGGCAGACACAGCGTGGGACCATTTTTGATGCTCCTCCTTTTAACTTAAAAACCAATTTTGTTGCAACCAGCGGTGACCTTAAGATATCAGGCTACTTTGGTGTAGTTCAGGAACAGGCCAGAAGATGGTACTTTGATGTTGGTGATCTGTCCTATGGTACGGAGAACTTTGTTAAAAGGGTTTGTGAGCAGGATATTAGCGGTCCCGGATTTCCAGCGCCCCAATGTCTTGATTGTATGGGTTACGACAATGGAACACCAACAAATGTCAGACCGGAATGGTGGGGGATTTGATTACTATTTACACTTTTTAAGCAAAAAAAATTTGAAGTCGTATCTTTGGCCCCAGGAATAGCCATAACCTGCTATGATTTTTGTCAGTCGTCAGGAGCATTTTAATGCCGCACATAAGCTTTATAATCCCCATTGGAGTGAGGAAAAAAATACAGCAGTGTTCGGGCCCTGTGCCAATAAGAATTATCATGGCCATAACTACAATTTGATTGTTACGGTATCCGGAACTCCCGATCCTGAAACTGGTTTCGTAATTGATTTAAAAAAATTAAGCCGATTAATACGGAATGAAGTGATAGAGGCCCTGGATCATAAAAACCTGAACCTCGATGTTCCCTTTATGAAAGATAAAATGGCCAGTACCGAAAACCTGGTGATTGAGATTTGGAACTTACTGGAACACCAGATTCCCAAAATCACTTCTTTCGGGAAACTTCACTCCGTAAAGCTATACGAGACCCCCCGGAATTTTGTGGAGTATTTCGGCCCAGAACATTCGGCCCTATGAAATATTACCTGATAGCCGGTGAAAGGTCGGGAGATTTACATGGTTCACGCCTTATCAGGGAGTTGAAACGGGGAGATGACCAGGCGGTAATCCGATGTTGGGGAGGAGATCTTATGCAAGAGGCAGGTGGTGAACTGGTAACGCATTACCGGGACCTTTCCTTCATGGGCATATGGGAAGTGTTGAAGAATTTATTGACCATCCGACAATATCTTGAATTTTGTAAGCAGGATCTTGCAAAATACCAGCCTGATGTGGTCATTCTAATCGACTATCCGGGCTTTAACTTGCGCATTGCAGAATTTGCCAGCAAGCAGGGGATCAAGGTTTGTTATTTCATTTCACCTAAATTGTGGGCCTGGAATCGTAAACGAGCTAGCAAAGTTAAAAAGCATGTCGATCATATGTATTGCATACTGCCTTTCGAAAGACAGTTCTATCAGCAGTATGACTACCAGGTAAACTACGTTGGAAATCCTTTGGTACATACCATCGACGAATTTTTGTCTTCAGGAAAATCTATCGAGGACCTGGAAGAAGAACGCCCCATTATCGCCGTGTTGCCCGGCAGCCGTCGCCAGGAGATTGAACAAATGCTGGCTGCCATGCTGGAAATAATTCCGGAGTACCCCCAATACAAATTTGTGGTAGCAGCAGTGGACAATGTGCCACAGGAGTATTATCAGGTAGCCAGACAGTATCCCGATGTTCAGGTGGTCACCAATCAGGCTTATGAACTGCTGTCTGTAGCTCGGGTAGCATTGGTAACCTCCGGCACTGCCTCGCTGGAAACCGGCTTGTTCAACGTGCCCCAAATAGTTTGCTACAGGACCAGTTGGTTGACCTACTGGACCGGGCGTATGTTGATTAAGGTTCCTTTTCTTTCACTGGTAAATTTAATTGCCGAGCGCCAGGTGGTACCGGAACTGATTCAGGGAGAATACACTAAAAAGAACCTGTCCAAACATCTGTCAACCCTGCTGGATGACGGCCCTGCTCGTCAGGAGCAACTGGCAGGCTATCGAAAGGTTAGGGTGCTGCTGGGCAATAAAGATGCCGCCAAGGAAACGGCCAGACATATTCTGGATTATTGTAGGCAGTAGGCAGTAGATAACTACACTACCCAAAACCTGCAGATTGCAGACTGAGAACTGCAGACTGAACTGCTACGCTACTTTTAGCTTGTTAAACTTAGACTTCTCGATCTTATCCTGAGCATATTCGAGAGTGATGCTCAGTGTTTTGATGCTTTTTTCGGAGGGAATTTCGAACATGGCATCAGTTATAATAGCCTCGCAAATCGAGCGTAAACCCCGTGCTCCTAACTTGAACTCAACCGCTTTGTCTACAATGTAATCAATGGCCTCCGGCTTGAACTCCAGTTCCACGCCTTCCATTTCAAAGAGTTTCACGTATTGCTTTGAAAGTGCATTCTTCGGTTCCGTAAGGATCTTCTTCAGAATCTCCTTGGAGAGCGGATTCAAATAAGTCAATACCGGCAGCCTGCCAATGAGTTCAGGGATCAATCCAAAACTTTTCAAATCCTGAGCGGTTACAAACTGTAACAGGTTTTCCTTATCGAGACTTTGTCGCTGGTCTTTATCTTCGTTTGAAGAAAATCCAAGAGGTCTGGTATTAAGCCGGTTGGCAATATTTCTCGAAATACCGTCAAAGGCTCCGCCGCAAAGGAACAGGATGTTTTCGGTATTGACCGATATCATTTTCTGATCAGGATGTTTTCTTCCACCCTGGGGCGGTACATTTACTGCCGTTCCTTCCAACAACTTGAGTAAGGCCTGCTGCACACCTTCGCCGCTGACATCCCTGGTGATGGATGGATTGTCGGATTTCCGAGCGATTTTGTCCAGTTCATCAATATAAACAATGCCTCTCTCTGCTGCCTCCAGGTCATAATTGGCGGCTTGCAACAGTCTGGTTAGAATGCTTTCCACGTCTTCTCCAACATAACCGGCTTCCGTTAAAACGGTGGCATCGGCAATACAGAAGGGCACCTGTAAAATATTTGCCAGTGTCCTGGCAAGGTAGGTCTTTCCGGTACCGGTTTCTCCCACCATAATAATATTTGACTTCTCAATAATCACTTCCTCGTCCGCCCGTTGTTGCATCAGGCGCTTGTAGTGATTGTATACCGCCACTGATATGACTTTCTTGGCTTCGTCCTGCCCAACCACGTATTGGTCCAGGTATTTTTTCAACTCGACAGGTTTAATCAGGTTGAAATTTGGGGTTGAGGTACTATTCCCTTTGGTTTTGAGTTCCTCGGAAAGTATTTGTTGGGCCTGAGTGATACATTTATCACATATATGGGCATTAATACCCGATATCATCAGATCAACATCTTTCTTGTTTCTGCCGCAGAATGAACAAGTTACCTGTGCCATACTAACTTAATATACTAAAATAAATGGTTTATTGAGACCGAGATCAGGTTTTAGTTAGTACCTCGTCGATCAGACCGTAAGACTTGGCCTCGTTGGCGGTCATCCAGTAATCCCTGTCCGCATCTTTTTCGATCTCCTCTACTTTTTTACCGCTATGGCTGGCCAGAATTTCATACAATTCCTTTTTTAAGGAAAGGATCAATTTCAGAGAGATCTCCATATCTTTCGAAGGTCCCTGCATTCCTCCGGAGGGTTGGTGAATCATTACCCTGGTATGGGGAAGCGCTGATCTCTTGCCGGCAGCGCCACCAGCCAGCAATACCGCACCCATAGAGGCAGCCAGTCCCGTACAGATTGTAGCCACATCCGGACTGATATATTGCATAGTATCGTAAATGCCCAGCCCGGCAGTTACTGATCCACCCGGACTGTTTATATAGAGC
>JAUIKU010000037.1 GCA_030430675.1 Bacteroidia bacterium
AAATATGGGAAGTACAACGTACCCTATAACAGGTTGACAAAGTACCTGCTGCCTAGTCTGACGGGCGCCTGTTTAGGAGCTGTGCTGGCGGTTGAGTCCTCCCAACTGCTGCTGGATATAGTAGCCGGTACCGTGATGGTGATACTGGCTTTTGATATGATTTTTAACCTGAGTAAAAAGCTTCTGATCAAAAGAGGCACTGGAAAAACGGACAGTTGGATCCGGTCCCTGGTGCTGTTTTTAATTGGTTTTTATGGTGGCTACATCCAGATCGGTATTGGTTTGTTATTGCTGGCCTTTCTTTTCCGGTTTGACACCGGGTCTCTTAATGAAGCCAATCTCCTAAAACTGCTGATCGTGCTTACCTATACCGTTCCCACTACCATCTATTTCATAGCCATCAAACAGATTGTATGGGTCCCAGCGCTGCTGTTGTCCGTGGGACAAATGGCCGGAGCATTTGCGGCCGGGTTTTTTGCCCACGCCTCCAACGCTGCTGATAAGTATATCAAAGTAATGTTACTGGTAATGACTTTGTTAACACTGGTGAAAATTATCTTTTTCTAGGACCCGGGTTTTCGTACCAGATAACGCCCAATCCCCGGCTGTCAGCCCCGTAGTTTTCTTCGCAGGTGAGCACATCCAGATCACCGTCACCATCCAAATCCACCAGTTCCATCCGGTCGAATTTATAGCCCTCCGTGCCGCTTAATTCATGCCATTCCCACCCGGGTTCAGTTGGCTTACTATTATATGACATCCAAATTAATCCTGCTTTGGCATCATCGCCCAGGGTATTGGAGCTGTGCACAATATCGGGTTTCCCATCGCCATCAATATCACCCACTTTAACCGCCTTTGCCCTTCCGGTGATTTCCGGGATATCAATAGTATGCTGCTCCCACTTCGAACCACTATGGTCCAAGCGCCTTATATAAACAATCCTTTGATTGGTGTATTCAGTGACGATAGCATCTTCCAGTCCATCTCCGTCCAAATCTGTCAGATCCATAAACATCACTTCCAGGCCCTGACAACAAATAAAATGGTTCACCCATTGCTGCTTTTGACTTTCCATGTTACCAGGATTTTCCAACCATCGAACGCCATTGGTTTCACCCGGTTTACGATCAGAAGTGACTATATCCATATCTCCGTCACCGTCCATATCCCTGAGCAAGAGTGACATCACCCAGGTGGCTGAACTGATGGTGTACCAGGCCCAGTCAGAAAGTTTTTCGGGTTTTGTCGGTGCCTGAAACCAGCCGATTTTTGCCTCCTGGTTTTTAGCGCCCACTACCAGATCAATCCCATTCAACCCGTCTATTTGCGCAGGCAGGGCAAACATCCATTGCATAAGACCAGCCGACGCAGGCAGCACCCGGGATTCCCAGGCCGAGGCATCCAGATAGTTATCCGGGTTATTAGGTGCCCAGTTAATATAAATTTTTCGCTGTTTCCCCTCGGTACTACTCACTACGTCCACTCCACCGTCATTATTAACGTCCGCAAAAACCGCATCTTCCACTGACGGGGTCTTGCCAACCACTACCGATGGCCATTTTTGTCTCACTAATTCATATCCCGGATGTATATAAACCTTGGTAATACCCTCTTCTTCCCAGCCAGTGGCGATATCCATCAGGTTATCCCCATTGACATCGGCCAGTCTTACCCCATCCGCTCCACTGTAGGAAGCATCAATTACATGCCTGGTCCAGGTATCGTTTTGAGCCTGCACCGAAAACAAGGTGAGCATCGAGGCAAGTCCAAGCAAGAATTTACTAACCGATTTCATTATCAGGGTTATTCATGCACCGGCGCATTTGGTTATCCCAATTAATCAAGTGGTATATCCAGGGCCATAGCACCCCAAATTGGGCCTGCCAGGATATAATTCCCCATAAAAAGAGCCTACTTATCATTCTGCACCCTTGCATCAAGTTCATCCAGGGTAAACCTGACACTCAAAATATAAGGCTCCTCTTCTGTCTCCCAATGTCCGTAGGTGGTAACCACAAAAGTACCATCCGGCAATAGCTCAACCCCGGAATAAGTAGTATCCCATCCCACCTTGTTATCCTTAATACGGACTCGATACTCTCCCTTGCCTCCTTCCTGCAGGTCCTGGTAGGACCCCACCCAGGCCACCCAGTCGCCCTCGGTGGGACTGCCCAGACCGGTGCTCTCTGCTATTTCACTTAAGTTTTCATTCTGCTCTTCTTTGGATATCCTTACCAGTTCTTCGTAATAGACTCTTGGGCTTCGGTCCCTGAAAACTATCAATAGACGTCCATCTTTGGCATACCTGATAACATGGCGATCACCAGTCAATTCGTTGGGTAATGGTCTGGGACGGGTCCAGGTTTTGCCCTCATCATTTGAGAAAATGATCTGTGAGTTATCTCTACGGCTATTTTCTCTCAATAGCATCGCCAGTTGCTGTCCATCGGGCGACCGTACCACACCTGGTTCACAAATATGCAATTCTCTGGATTTCATGATGACCTCCGGATATGACCAGGTAAGACCGCCGTCTGACGTTTGTGTCTTATATAATGTAAACATCCTGCTGTTATAATTTTTCTTATCCTGGTCATAGGCCTTTTGACCGTCGTAGGAAAAATAACGGCCGTCATCATGAAAAAAAGCCATATAGTGCCCGGGGCCCGTTTGCAGTTCAACTAAATCCCCCATTACCACGATCCCTCCCCAATTACCTGCCTTTTCGATTTCACTCCATGATTTTCCGTCATCTTCTGAAACCGCCAGCCGGGCCGGGTAACGACCCGACCACATGATAAGCCTTTTTTTACCGTATTTATCTACCACACGGTAAATGGTCGGTACCTCTTTGGATGTTGCCCAGGAATCAGGTGTTGGCAGTCTGTCACTCCAACTCAAACCGCCATCTGTACTTCTTTTATATACAATCCCTCCCTTACCATGACCTTTCGGATAAACCGTCAATATGGTTTGTCCATCTTCCAGCAAAACTGTAGTTGGATGGCCCAGGTACTGATCTGCTTCCCTATCGACCACCACCTGGCGCTCTTTTTCTTTGTCCAAATCAATGGTTGGAATATCCAGGTAGGCACCTAACACCGGGGGTTCTCCCTGTTTCACCCAGTCCGTTGTAAAAGAAGTAAAGACTATATTCAGGTACTGGTTGGTCTCATATAGAAGACCGATGTCACCATCACTCAGTTTGGTTAAACACGAATAGGCAAAGAATTCAGCGGGAATCTCCCTGGAATAAGACCAGCTTTTACCTTCATCCTCACTTAACCGTATTGTACCCTGGGTCCGCTTATATTTATTGGCAGGCCCGGATTGAAGGATCAAGCTTTCCCCATCTTCCGGCCAACTATATCTTAACACCGAGCCCTGACAGGGGGTCCCGGGTAAACCATAATCCACCCTCATGTTTTCCCAGGTTACTCCTCCATCTTTACTTGTTGCAACCTTTCTGTGAATACCCTCCTGGTTTCTTGCCACAAACAATATTGAACCATCAGGCTTTTCAACTATTTGAGCTTCATTGCCAAAGCCAGTGTGACCGATCTCAGGTATATCATTACTGGTTTTCCAGGTTAAACCTTCATTGTCACTATACGCCACACCGTTGGTCCAGTCCCTTTCGTTTTGATTTAATTTCCTGGTATAGTATAAGGGCATCAACACCCTGCCTTTGTGTTTTCCTCTTTTTAGCTGTATACCCACTCCTGGGCTCCCGATTGAAATACGATCATGAGGCCTCACCATTTTGGTAATCTCCCTGGCTTCTGCCCAGGTTTTTCCCTCGTCATCTGAATAGGTTAGATAGCTCTTGGTATTCCTTGGCCCATCATAACCGTTGTCGGCCATCTGGATCCATCCGGAATTCCGCGCATGAATCCCGTATGGAAACATTTGAAACATTAAGAGGATACGGCCTGATTCCAGCTCAACTGCTAATGGGTCGTTCAAAGAATTCATTCCGCTATCCGCGATGACCTGCATGGCTTGCCAGGATTTACCTTTATTAACTGAACGCTTTAATACGACGTCATTTTGGGCATGGTCATGCAGTCCAACCCTACGCTCAGCAAAAGCCAGCAGGGTGCCTTTGGCAGTGGTAAGTAAAGAAGGAATCCGATAGCCATAGGTAACTCCGTCAACCTCTTCCATACTAAACACTGTATTATTAACAGGTGATTGACCAAAGGCTGTCTCAACCAGCAACGCCAGGGAGATCCAAAATATCAAACCAGGTTTTATCAAGTTCATATGTATATTAATTAAGGTGGGTGTGTAGGTTCTTCCGGCTACATTAAATCACTCAGGGATTTCTCCCTCCCCTCCTTCACTTACCACCATTCTCCGTTCAAACACCTCCACCATTTTGTTGTCAGTGGCTGACAGGACATCATCCTCGGTAAAACTGGTAATCAGAATGTTTTGAGCATTCCTCCGGTCATAATCGTAAATAATATGAATGCTTCCATCGCTTAATTGCTGACCATCCGGGTAGGATACGCCCGGTCTTTGGTCAAGCAACAATCCGTTTGACCAACTAAATCCGTCATCCCGGGAAATAAACGCCATCAGGTGGGACCGTCCGATGCGTTTATCAATGGGACCGTGTTTTACCAGTAACAGGTTTCCCGAATTCAGTCTCCTGATAAAAAACCTTGCAGCCGGGTGTTGAATCCTTGACGGCACCAAAGGCGACCAGCTAACCCCCAGATCATTTGAGATACTTTCCCCAATGCCATATTGCGTACGAACCAGCATCCACAAAATGCCATTCTTCTTTTCGATGATCATATGCTCATCGAAATTTCTGAATTTTTCCGGTACCTGAACCGCACCCCGTTCACGCCAGGTTTGTCCCGCATCAATTGAGACAACGGCTTTGGCGCTGTTATCCGTTAGGCGCCAGGTCGAAACCGGAAGCATCCACTCCCCATTGGAAAGCACGGTGGGCTTGCACATCATTATGCCATCGTGCAATCGTCTGGGTGCTGTCCAAACAGGTTCTTTTGCATTTGGGTCATCGGTAGTTATGGTCCAGACTCCCGCTATGGTCCCGTCGTGTTCAATGGTCTGGGCCCAAAAAACCCATAGCTTCCCGGTGGGGTCCATCCAAATTTCAGGATCAAAAGCCCTGACCGGACCCGCACCATCCGGATCTATCGCCAGAACCTCTGTCCACGATTGCCCGTCATCATCACTGGTCGACAGCACTACGTAGTTATTCTGGTCCTCCGCTGCGGTTTTTCCGGTGTACCAAACCGCCCAAAAACGCCCTTCCGGACTAATGGCCAAACTTGGGATCCCGGTAAACTTTCTACTTCGGGTTGAATAATTGTTATTGGAGGTTGGATGCTTTATGAGATCAGGTACCTCTAAGAATGACTTGTCTTCCTGTGCATTGGCAAAATTGGTTGACAAATAGATCCCAGTACTTACTATTAATAGCTTTATAATTGATGGCATTCGCTTACTTTTTCTTTTAACAATAACTGATTCTTTGAGCTGCTATGTCCGGTTGAGAAAAGGATACCAATGAATGGCATTTTTAAAGTATATTTTGTCAATTACCTCACTTGGCAGCCTGAGAGCCCGGAATTTATAATTTTCAGTAGCTGTGGTCATCCATTCATCGGAAGTGAAATACTTCCAATCGGCCAACCAGGTGCTATGCGCTTCTTTCCTGAACTCAGCGGGATTATGCGTATCGTCCACTTGCAGGTCAGTACCGTAAATAATCCTATCCTGATATTGGATGAAGAAATCATGCACTTTTTGCCAGTCTGCAATCGACTGATATTGCAAGTGATCTATACGGGATGCCAGGTCGACCGCCAGGTTGCTATACTTATCCAATCGTTTCGCTATTTCGTCAGTACTCCATTCCAAACTTCCCAGATGTGCACCTACAAACTTTAGACTGGGGTGTTTCTCAAGCAACCGGTCCCTGGAGTGTACCAAATCCAGGTAACTGGGGTAATCCGGATGCAAATACATGTGGTATTCAGGGTGGTCCTTAAAATAGGCTTTGTCCCCCGCCACCGTCATTTCCTCCAGCGGCAGCCAGCAATTTTTCGGTTCACCGATATGGCCACATACTGTTAGGTTGTTTTGCTCCAGGTAATTAAATATGGGATCGAATAATACATCGTCGATCTTAATGAAATGACCATTGGCATCCCGTATGTCCATCCCAATGTTTTTCCAAACTTTTACTCCGGTTGCACCTCCGGAAAAGGACTTTTCGAGATACCTGATTACCCTGTTTTGCCAATCGCTCTGAGCTCTTGTATGGGTCTCAAAGGTGGTCAAATAGTTGACTTTACCGGAAAATTGCTGCTTATGGTTTTGTATGATATCTTGCTGTTCCGGTATGGTAGGGTACCCCGGGACTTCAGTATTGATGCTTAAAAGGGTAAAATTATCCAGCTTAGCCTGTTCCGGAAACGAATGGTCATTTGTGTTAAGGTGTATATGCGCATCAATTTTGGTAATTTCAGCAAAATCATGCAGGGAGTAATACTTCAATTTATTCATACTGGTTTAACAGATGTACTGGATCTTGATTTTCAACCATACAGAAACAGCGTTCGATATATAATAATATAAGGTTGTGATATATTTTTTCCTGAAAAAAATATAATATAAGAAATCATCAATAGATTCGAGAAACAGATAGCGAAAGCCTACACTGCGCCGGGTCAGATACTGGTGCATAGAAAATATAGCTTGACCAGAAAGGCCGTGAGAGAAACCATCTTAAAATTTATAGCGCTCATTTTTATATGGCAACCCTTGCCGGTAATTGCCCAACAGTTTCCTTATTCTGTTATCCCGGTGGAGGATCAACAGAATAACATCCGTTACTACTTAAACCACGTGGCCACCAGGATTACTGACAATTCCTTAAGCTCCATAAACAATTTGCAGGACTGGGAGGCGGTGCGTGATCAACGACATTTGGAGTTGATTGAGATGCTGGGATTACAGGGAAAACCAGTCATGGATAAACGACCTGCAGTTAATGTCACTAAAACAGGTGTAATCCAAAAGGATGGATACCGTATTGAGAAACTGTACTATGAGTCTTTGCCGGGTCTTTATGTATCGGCAAATCTTTATGTTCCTGAGGGAATTCAGAAAAAGGCCCCGGCCATACTTTATGTTTGTGGGCACTCACACACCCAGAAACACCACTATCAGGCACATGCGAAAAACTTCGCTGAAAACGGTTTTGTGTGCCTTATCATCGAAACTATTCAGCGAGGTGAAGTGAAGGGAGAACACCTGGGTGCGTACGAACTTGGATGGTTCCACTGGTACAGCCGGGGATACAATCCCGCCGGGGTAGAGGTCTGGAACGGTATCAGGGGCCTGGACCTGCTGTGTCAACTGCCGGAAGTTGACCGGGAAAAATTAGGAGTAACCGGTATTTCAGGAGGTGGTTCACAAAGCTGGTACTTGCCAGCCATCGATCGGCGCATCAAAGCTGCTGCCGCGGTAGCCGGTGCCGGTTCGCTAGAGGGACAAATTTGTCAACGTACTATCGATGACCATTGTGATTGCATGATGCCTATCAATACCTATTCCATTGATTTCTCCGACGTTGGGGCATTAATTGCCCCCAGGCCTTTTATGATCGCCCAGGCAAACAGGGACCTCTATTATTCTATCGAAGCGGTACGGACGGTTTATGATAAGATGAAACCCATCTACCGCTATTATGGCGCACCTGAGAATATAGTAATGGAAGAGGCCGGAGGAGGTCATAGTTATGGAGCCAACGAAGAATTCCGGCCCCTAATTCTGTCTTTCTTTTTAAAGGAATTAATGGGCAAAACAGTACCAGCGGAATCTATGGGAACCATTGATATCAGCAAAGAGCTCCCGGTTGAAGCACTAAATGCCTATGTAGACGGACCTCCCGCTGACGACCGCACCACCACCATCCAGGATTCATTTGTGGCGTTGGCGCAAGCACCGGAAATTACCGATGTTGAGCAGTTGGATAGTTATCGAAGCAAAGTATTGGAACTACTATGGGAAAAAACATTTGGGGCATTTCCTGAACAACCTGCGCCGCTGGATATCCGAATGGAATTTCAGGCCGATGGCGGCCGGCAGCATTACAGCTTTGTTTCCGAGAAAGGATGGAGACTTAAGTTGACCATGATGAAGAATTATCCGGAGACCGGGAAACAACCAATTTTACTGGTGTTAAAGAATCCCAATGAAGAACGTTGGTCTTCCCTTTGGATGGCTGCTGGCTGGGGAGGGAAATCCGCTGTTTTTGAAGCCCGGGGCATCGGAGAAAACGGATGGGCGCCTTCCTTACAATGGCATATCAGGAGATCTTCGGCCTGGACCGGTAGAACTGTGGCCTCCATGCGGGTTTATGATGTATTGAGATGTTTGGAAGCGTTACGTCAGTTCCCGGGTATCGACCCCGATCAAATCAGTATAGTGGCCCAGGGAGAAATGGCAGTAGTGGCAGCATATGCTGCTTTGCTTGACGGCAATGTGAAAGCCCTGGTCCTTAAAGACCCACCGCCAACCCAAAATATCCCCAGCCAGCCAGATGGTGCCGGAGAAGCCATCGAGATGCTCAACTGCCTGCGTATTACCGACTTGCCTCAGGTAGCAGGGTTAATGTTTCCCAATGAACTGGTTGCCATAGGTGAGTTGCCAGACAGCTATAAATGGGCGGAGAAGCTTTACAGCAGCCTGAATAAACCAATGTCGTTTAAAAAAGTAAACAAGCTGTCCGAGTTATACACTGAAGGTAACAAGGAATAAATACTAGGCCCATGAAACCCATCGTACAAATCTCGCTTGACCTGACCGATATCGACGAAGCGCTGGAAACCGCCGCCATGGCCATGCGTGCCGGGGTTGACTGGCTGGAAGCCGGAACACCCCTGATCCTGGCCGAAGGGCTACACGGGGTGAAGAAATTACGGGAAGCTTTTCCCGATACCCCCATTGTGGCTGACCTCAAAACCATGGATGGCGGCTACCTGGAAGCCGAGATGATGGCTAAAGCAGGTGCCACGCATGTAGTGGTGATGGCCAGGGCTCATGAGGAAACCATCAAATGCGTAGTGGACGCAGGGCGTGATTTTAGCATTAAGGTGATGGGTGACAACCTGGGTGCTCCCGACATGGTGGCAGCAGCAAAATTACTTGAAAAACTGGGGTGTGATTATGTGATCCACCACATCGGCTACGATGAACGCAGGGGCATTGCCGCCCGGGGAAATCCCATGCCCAGCCCCCTGGACCAGCTTAGAGAAGTAGTGGCAGCGGTAAATATCCCGGTTCAGGCTGTGGGAGGTCTGTCACTGGAACAAGCCATCCAGTGTCCTAAATATGGGGCTCCGCTGGTGGTTCTTGGTGCACCTTTAACCATCGATGCCGATGCATTTAAAACAGCTGATGGTAATTTAGAGGATTCATTGCGCTTAATTTGCGATACCGTGCATGCTTATGAGTAGCCCTCCAGCCTCACAATGACCGGAAATATTCCAATAGTGCCCGGGCCTGGGCTTCTGAAATTCCTTCATCTATCATGGGGGTATCCTTAAATTCAGCCAACAGTTCTTTGGCCAGCGCGTCTTTGGCCAGCATTTCGGTAGGATTGATTATCATATTCATGATCCATTCCGGTGAACGGCGCTCCAGTATGCCCTTTAATGGCGGACCCACCAGTTTTTGATCGGTAATATGACATGAGATGCAGTTCCTGTTAAAGATCTCCCTGCCCTCTATCGCCAGCTCCAGATCAATGGCCCCGGAAATTTCCAGGTCTTTCACCGGCCCCACCCCTTTGGTTTCAAGCACCACCCGTTGACTGGGTGGCAGGTCATCATCGGTGGGTTTGCTTGCTTGCTCTTCAGCAACAGCCAGACTTTCACCCACACCAGTGGTATCGTCCTGGGTCCAGAACGGTTCATAGAAGGTACGGAATTGCATGCCCGAAACCGTGGCATCAGTGGCCCCTCTTTTGTGATTGCTGCGATCACTCCAAAACCAGGCTACCTTCTGGGCAGCTATCCTGGCTTGTTCCACCGGACTTTGCAGCACCTGGTTTAAAAGCGCTTCATTCTTTATGTTATGCTGTTGATGCAACCACAGAACCTCCAGCATGGGCAGTGCATCATCTGCACTACCTGGGTCAAGCTTACTTACCCATTCCCGGGCCGCAGCAATAACTTCCTCGGTATCTCTTCCACTCAGTTCTATTCGTACCTGGTGTCGAATACCATCAACCGGGCTGCGGAAATGCTCAAGAAGCTCCGGTATCGGCTGCCCGTAAATAGCAACGTCCTGCTGAAGGGGCCGGTTTTTCGCGCTAATACGATAAATGCGGCCATGTGCCTGGTCGCGGCTGATATCTCTTAAGTTGTAAGGGGAATGCGTGATCACAGCATTTTGCCAGTCGCTAAAATACAGCGCCCCATCTGCTCCAATGACGCCATCGGTGGGGCGAAAGTTTGGATCCCCGGTATAGCCCGCGGGAATGGCCCTGGGTTGCGCTTCGGAATTGGGATTGAAGGTAGGATCATCACCGGTATATACTAAATCTCCGGCCTCAGTCCCCTTAACTACCCCCGCCCCCTGGTAATCCAGTCTGTAACGTTTGATTCCCTGAAATCCAATCACGTTGTATATCAGGAAGTTATTTTGGTATTCTTCGGGAAAATGGGCACTGGACAATATCTGATTGGCGCACAAGGGCCTTATGGTTTGTTTAAAAAGCGGACGTTTATCGAACTCGTTTACATCGGATACGGAGGTCACGGTTCTCTTATAATACACCTGAAACGCCCTGCCGCTGGTTCCGTCCGTAATATACTGATTGCCCCATTTGTCAAAACTAATCCCATGTGAGTTGGGGGTATTTTCTACTACGTATGAGAAATCGAAAGTACGGGGATTGAACCGGTACAAGCCGGGTGAGCCCGATTCCTCGCTGCGACGCCAGGGGGTTTCAATGTTTTCGAGAATGAAGATCCCACGCTGGTAATAGATATTCCCATCCGGGCCGTAAATAAGATTGTTGGCCGTGTGATGGGTGTCATCGCTGCCTATACCTCCAAACAACCGCTGTTTGACGTCAGCCACCCCATCACCGGTGGTATCCTTCAGGTATAGTATATCCGGTGCCGATACCACGATCACCCCGTCATTCCAAAACTCAAACCCGGTAGGATGGCTCACATATGCGAAGGTAGTGGCTTTATCCGCCTCCCCATCATTATTTTCATCAGTGAGAAAAACCAGCCGGTCGTTCATCGGGGTCCCTGGCTGCCATTTTGGGTAGGTGCCCCAGGAAGCTACCCAAATGCGGCCCCTGGTATCTACCTGCATAGCCACCGGGTTGATGATCTCGGGAAATTTGTCTTCCGCGGCAAACAAATTTACCTGCAGATCAGGGGGAACGGTCATGCGGTCAATGGCAGCTACCGGATCGATGTAGTCCACCGTCCTGGTAATGTGGGTGCCCACAGCTATGGGCTGAGGGACATTGCTGTCATCAACCACCAGGTCACCCCCATGGGCCCGGGCCCATATTTGACGGTCCCGGTTGGCCGCCATCACGTCCAGCATCTTCAACTCATTTTGAAGAGTTTCATAATTACCATCCTGGGAGGACCGTATACCCCACACGTCATTTCCGGAAGTGGTACGGTATCGGTTAAACCAAAGCCGGTTCTTGTCCACTACCGCATTCCTTAGCGAATCCAGGGATACGCCGGTTATCATTTCTTCAGTGCCTAATACATCATGGGTAAAATATTCCGCCAGTTTCCTGTTACCCAGTTCATTGAGATGGACCCCATTGATGGTCAGGGGTACAGCAGATTCGAGATAGGCTTTTTTAAAATACCCAAATAGATCGATAAAGGTAACCTGTTTATCAAGTGCCACTTCCGACATCACCTGGGTGTATTTTTCCAGACGCTCATTGTTTGTACTGCCATCCGGCAAATTGTGCGTATTAAGGTTCTCGTGGGCAATTGGAGAAAAAAGAAATATCCGGGGGGCTTCTATGGAATCGTAGCTCTGGGATCTGGTGTGGTCAATCCAGGCATTTAGCTGCTCCCGGAATTCTTCAGGGTCATTCTCAAAAGATTCATTGTATCCGAAAAAAGCAAAGATGACAGAGGCTTTCAAGTCCGTTAGATGCTTGTCGCTGCTGCCGAATCCCTCATGGGCACGGGGCCGGTAGTGCACCTGATCTCCTGAATAGCCGAGATTTCGGAATACCAAACTATCTTTTGGAAAAGCAGCCTGCAGATAGGTTTCCAGCCAGCCATCATGCTGCATGCGCTCCGCCAGACCATTGCCGACAATGGCCACCCTGTCACCTCGGTGGAATTCTATCTTTGACCCCTGATAACAACCTGATAAACAGGAAATAAATACAAAGATTCCCACGTACTTCAGGTAATTGATCCCACCGGGCAACATTCGTTCGATATACAAAATTTTGATTACCACGCCGCTGGGTCTAGATAGTATTTAATCTTACACTTTTGCCTCCCAGCGCTGCGCTCTTCATGGCAGCTTCCATAAATCGATAGATCTCCAAAGTCTCCGTTGGGGAAACCGGGGGTTGGTTGGTTACAAAGAATTCAGCGATCTTCACCACCAACGGCCGGTAACCTTCAAATTCACCCAGTTGCACATTTGAGTCTTTCAGAAATGCGGTACCACCATAATGCCATCGATCGTCACGAAAACCCCGGTACACGCCCATCCGATCATCCGGCCAATATCCGATCACCACATCCTCGGTGTCAGTATGCTTAACCTGCATAACCTGCTGGCAACCCGTTCCCATTACCGTATACAACATTTCCACTCCGTGAATTCCGTACCAAAAAAGGTCGGTGTGACTCTTCTCCAGGCGGGCAGGACTAAAGACATTGGCACCGTTTGCCAAAGATCCCGACTGACGGATTTGCTGTGGTATCTTGCCATAGCGCAATGACGATGAAGAAAAGATGGGTACACCCATCTCACCTGCCTTTTTATAAATGGCCAGGACATTGGCAAAGTTATCCGCTACCGGTTTATCGACAAATACCGGTTTCTTTGCCTGCAATGCCGGAAGTACCTGTTCCATGTGCGGCCTGCCATCGTTGGTCTCGATCAGAATACCATCGGTCATTTCCAAGAGCTCATCCATCGAAGAAACGATTTTCACCCCCATCTCCACTACCTCCTTTTCAAACTTTGCCAGCCTCTCTTTGGTAAAGTCCACATCCGGGTTACCCGGCGGATGATACAAGGCCGTTATGCGGCAACCCTGCAAATCTGACGTTTTATCGGGGTCATTCAGGATTTGAGAGAATGCCGCGCTGTGTACCGACAGACCCACGATGCCTAAACGAATATCAGAAGCTAAAACCCTGCTGCCAATTGCCACTGCACTGGCCGGTCCGGATATTCCTAAACCGACTCCTACGGTAGCGGCGGTTTTAAGCATGTCTCTACGGTTAAAAACCACAGTCATTCTTCTAATCTATACCAGTATTTTGTCGCTGTTTTCCAGTATGACAAAAACCAATATGGTAATTATGGTCCTTTGATTACAAATTATCGGAGTACAAAATCATCAATTATCAATTAATACTATATGAAAATGGTGTATTCCTACTATAATTGAATTCAACAGGAAATATTTTACCAGCGAATACTATCCCAGTGCGCTTTGGTAAAAATCACCTGGTTTTTAATAGATTTAGATCAACAAGAAAATGGATACAGCCGCAGCAGTAGTTAATTACGCACCCGAACGGGGTTCAGTAGAAATCAGGGAGATAGCCAGACCGGCCATTGGTGAAGACGATGTGTTGCTGGAGGTGGCCAATGTAGGGGTTTGCGGCAGTGATTTACATCAGTGGACTTCTAACCACAGTTGGCCCGTGAATTACCCGGTGGTGCTGGGGCATGAATTTGGCGGGCACATCGCAGCCTTAGGACAGCGGGTGAAGGGCTGGAAGCCTGGTGACCGGGTAGTCAGTGAAACCGCTGCTGTGATCAATGCCAACAGCCCTCTGTCCCGGACCGGACTCTATAATCTGGATCCTGACAGAAAAGGTTTCGGTTATGGAGTCAATGGCGCCATGACCCGCTTTGTAAAAGTTCCCGCCAGATGTCTGCATCGTATACCTGACCACCTACCCTTTGAAAAAGCCTGTTTAACAGAGCCCTGTTCCGTTGCTTATAATGCAGTAGCGGTGAATTCCCGCATCCAGCCCGGTGAGCGGGTGATAGTACTGGGCCCTGGTACCATAGGAATTCTCTGCGCGGCCGTGGCAAAGCTTTGCGGTGCGGAGGTAGCAGTGGTCGGATTGGAACAGGATCGTCAAAGACTGGAGACAGTTAAGCAGTATGGTTGTGAAGGCATCGTTGGCAATGCCACCGATTGGGCCATCGATGCAAATGGACTGGGGGCCGATTTGGTAATTGACGCTGCGGGTGCCAGTATCACACTAAAAACCGCGTTAGAACTGGTACGTCCCAACGGCCAGATCACCAAAGTTGGCTGGGGTCCTAAACCCCTGGGTTTTTCCTTGGATCCATTGGTCCAGAAAAACGTTACCCTGCAGGGTAGCTTTAGTCACAACTGGCCGGTTTGGGAAAAAGTTATCACTCTATTGGCCAATGGCAGCCTCGATGTACAACCGATTATCGGGGGGGTCTGGCCTATTACCTCATGGGAAGAGGCATTCGAAAAAATGCATAGTGGAGAAGTGGTAAAAAGCGTGCTAAAACCAGTATAATATGCCAAAACTAGCAGTATTCCCCAAAGCCTTTATGCAGGCACTATGTGTCGACGGCAGCATGAAAGTTGCTGAATGGATTGAGCTGGCAGTGAAGCTTGATATAGACGGACTGGAGTGGTACGCCGGTTTCCTGGAGATGAAAGAGAAAAGCAACTGGCCCATTTTTCGCCAGTTGGTGGAAGACCACGGTAAAGAGATCCCCATGATGTGCTGTTCCCCGGATTTTACCCATCCCGACCCAAGCTTTCGACAAAAAGAAATCGAAAAGCAAAAGCGATGGATCGACATGACCTATGCCCTGGGCGGATCTTATTGCAGGGTTTTATCCGGCCAGCGCCGGCCCGAACTTTCCCTGGAGGAAGGCATCAAATATGCCAGTGAATGTATAGAAGTCTGCTTACCATATGCCGAAGAAAGGGATATCACACTGATATTGGAAAATCATTATAAAGACGATTTCTGGGAGTATCCGGAGTTTGCTCAAAAAAAGGAGGTTTTTTGTAAGCTGGTCGATAGTCTGCATCATCCTTTTTTCGGTGTAAACTATGACCCCAGCAATACTTACCTGGCGGGGGAAGATCCCCTGGAACTCCTCAGAAGCGTATCTGAGCGAGTAGTCACCATGCATGCCAGTGACCGTTATCTTAAATGGGGGACCATTGAGGACTTGCGAAAAGAGGAAGATGGAGCTACCGGGTACGCCAAAAGGCTTAGTCACGGGGAAATTGGCCAGGGACTTAATGATTACGACGCCATTTTTTCAGAACTAAGGCGTGTAGGTTTCGATAATTGGATAAGTATTGAAGATGGGGTAGAGGGTATGGAGCAACTCGAGAGAAGTGTTATCTTTCTAAAAAAGAAAATTAAGCAATATTGGCCCGCCAACTAATAACATTTCTGATAGTCACCTGTCTGGGTTTTAACTACGGTTATTCCCAGTCAAATGAAGATCGGGGCACCCCGGTCAAGGTAGCGGTTGTTCAACAAAATGGAAATCCCGGTAAGGTTGAAGAAAACAGGGCAAAAGCGGTAAGCTTTGCCAAAGAGGCCCTGGCATTGGAAGCTGACGTGATCTTATTTCATGAAGAGTTATTGGTAGGCTATTCCCCTGATATTAAGAAATTAGCAGAGCCCATCAACGGAGAATCTACCCAGGCTTTTAAAAAAGTGCTGCAGGGTACCGATGCCCTCATTATATACGGGTTGACGGAAAAGGATGGAGATCAGTACTATATCTCTGCGGTAGTAGTGTCCAGGGAAGGCGTGGTGGCGCATTATCGTAAAACACATCTATGGAGCCAACCGGGAAACATTCGTGATGAACCCGCCGTTTTTACCCCTGGAAATGAATTGGAAACCTTTAAGGTAAAAGGGTATTTAAGTGGACTCATGATTTGTTATGATGGAGATTTTCCTGAGATGACCCGCTCCTATGCCAATATGGGATGTTCAATGGTGTTTTGGTTGAACAATTGTGGCAGCAGGGAAAATGCGGAAGCAGCGGATCTGGCCAGACGGAACTCTATGATATTACCTGTGGCTAATTGTACGGGTCCAGACGAGGCTGGATATTTCTGTAAAGGCGGAAGTAAGATCACCGGACCTCGTGGAGAAATACTGGCGGAAATCTGGAGTAAAGAGGGTGTTATCGTTAGTGATGTTTACCCGGCAACCGTAGCGGAACTACGCAAAAATAATTCCGATTATACTGGATTGCGGCCAGATCTTTACTACTATGATAACCGCTAATCAGGCCATCTAAGCCATGGAAAAGACCGGGTAGTTCCGGTATTTCTGCTACGGCAATGCAAAAGCCACAATGGTACCGCCATAGGGAGGATTCATTTTAGCTCCTCCTGCTGAGATCACTACATATTGTTTTCCATCTGCCATATAGGTACTGGGGGTGGCATTTCCATCCAGGGGTAACTCCGCCTGCCACAGCATCTCTCCGGTATCCTTGTCGAAAGCCCTGAATTTCCGATCCATAGTAGCCCCGATAAAGATCAATCCCCCGGCGGTTACTACCGGTCCCCCGTAGTTTTCGGTTCCGGTTATGGGTATGCCCCGTTCCGTCAGCTCATTAAACTCGCCCAGGGGCACCTTCCATTTGATGGTGCCGGTGTTGAGATCCACTGCATTCAATGTTCCCCAGGGTGGCTTGATGGCGGGGTATCCCTCCTCATCATACCAACGTTGAAAACCTCTGAATACATAGGGTTCAATCTCCGGATCATCTACCGGGATTTTCTGTTGATGAGGGTCCATGGTTTTGGACTGGTTGCCTGACTGAAGTTGTTGAGTGTTTTCACGGTCAAAGAGGAAATCGATAATAGCCTGTCGGCGGGCTTCAGGTAACCGGTCGAATGCCGGCATGCGTCCCCCGCCATTAACTATAAATTGCATTACCACTTCCGGTGAAAGCCGGTCCGCTATATTTTCCAGTGAAGGAAATGCCCCCTGGTCATCTCCTTTTCTATCAATACCGTGACAAGAGGCACAATTTGCTCGATAGTTACGTTCCCCGTTGGTGAGCAGACTCCCGTCACTGTTGAAGGTCGGTACCAACTGGTAGAACCAGGGGATCTCGTTGACATTGACATACAGGATGCCATCGGGGTCAGCTGCGGAGCCACCCCATTCCATACCGCCGTCATACCCGGGAAACATGATGATCTGTTCCAGGCTGGGAGGCGGGTAAGCTCCGTAGTTACCGGAATTGGCCAGAATCTCCTTGCCCAATTGAGTGGCCCTGGGTGAAATATCGGATACATCTGCTTCGGTATAACGTTGTCTTATCAAGGGCGGTGGCGCGGTGGGAAATGGTTGGGTCGGCCAGGTTTCTATTCCTTCAATCCTGGATTGAGGAACCTCTCGTTCTTCAATGGGCCACAGTGGTTCACCGGTAACCCGGTCAAATACAAACAACAAACCCATCTTGGTCCCCTGCGCCACGATATCCAGCTCCTCCCCCACAGATCGTGATGTACTAACTGATGATGCCACAACCGTTCACCGGTATTGGCATCCAGTGCTATCAGGGAATTGGCAAAAAGATTTTGCCCATATCGACGACCACCGTAAAAATCAGGGCCGGCGGTTTCTGTTGACAAATAGACAATTCCTCTTTCGGTATCCAGTGATAGTCCTGACCAATCCGAAGCCCCGCCAGTATTTCCCAAATAATCCTCCGGCCAGGTTTCCGAACCTGGTTCACCGGGCCTGGCCAAGGTGTGAAAGATCCACTTGCGTTTACCGGTTCTGATATCAAAAGCCCGCACTGCGCCTGGCACATCTTCACTTACGTTGGCCCCGATAATAAAAGTATCGTGATAGATCTGGCCAGGGGTATTGAGACCAACGTTCGGTCGTCCGGGAACATCCATACCCTCTCCCAAATGAATGCTGCCGTTTTCGCCAAAACTGGAAACAGGTTCACCGGTGCCGGCATTCAGCGCAAATAGCCGGGTGCCTTTCATGGTAAGGATTCTGCGGTCTGTTCCGCCATCGTCCCAATACATCAGGCCGCGCTGGTCTCCGTCCGATAAGGAATCAATCATCATATCGGGGTCAAAAGACCAGATAACTTCACCGGTAGCGCCATCCAACGCTACCACCCTGCTTTCCGGGGTAGCACTGTAAAGGGTTCCGTCCACTATCAGGTTGTTGGTTTGGTACATGGCGTTATCACCGGTTACATAGGTCCAGGCTATTTCCAGTTCTCCTACATTATCCTTATCGATCTGATCCAAAGTGGAATACTGGTTGCTGGTGGGATGTCCTAAGTAGTGCGCCCAATCCGCTCCAGCTCCATGGTCCGGGGTGGTGGATGGGTTGCAGGCTGTAACCCCAAGAAATAAGCAGGCAGGAAGGTAGTACTTGGTAATCATATCGTTCAATTCAATCATCATCCCCTTGCCTCACTTGGTCATAATCCCAGCCCTGTTGTTTACATAAAACCTTTACGTGCGCATCCCAGGTGGGCTCTTCTTCATTCCGGATATCTCCAAAACAGTCAATGGCCAGGTATTTTAAAGTATTATCGGTGTTTGCAGTTATGGAATGCCAGGTATTTATGGGGATCCTGACGATATCACCCGGACCCACCGGCTGTTTCAACTGATCTTCATTGCCTATAGTCAACACACCGGTGCCTTCCAGGATATAGAATATTTGTTCGGTATCGTTATGAATATGCAACGGAGGGGCTTTCCCGGGCTCGATCACCACTATAAAAACCTCAGAAAAAGAAGCCTGTGATCGATCCATTACCAGATCATTGATATGCGTGGGGAACGCATACCTGGTAATATCGCTGGTGGAAAAAACAAATTCAGATGTTTTATTGTCCAATGAGCCTGCCATAAGTTGTGTGGGGATAACAGATTTTTTATCCCCATAATAGCGGAAAAGCTAGTAAAATCAAAAACTGGACTGCTACTTGCGTTGCCACAATCGGGGATTATATTAAGCTTCGTCATGGTTACTTTTGCTGCCCTAAGAATACACCCAACCTTTCCACTGTCTGTGTAAGACCCTCATCTGCCTTGAATACCCTAATGGCCTCATCCAGATCAGGGGCTTTTTCAAATACCAACTGCCATTCCATGCTGGTTTTCTCATCTTTTTCACTGAACTGGGCGGTGAGGGTAAACTTTGGCTCGGTTATGTGGTCCATTACAATTTTCCGATACGGAATCAGGGTTTTATAGATGAATGCATTTTGGTAATCAGTACCGTCTGGCCCATGCATGGTGAACTTCCAACAGCCACCTACCTTTACCTCCATGATATCTATGCTATTGGTAAATCCATCGGGACCCCACCAATCCTTGATCAGCTCAGGAGTGGTCCAAACTTTCCATACTAAATCTGCCGGGGCATCAAATACACGACTGATTCGCAACGAACGATTCGCTATTGCTTCCATATTTGTAGATTATTTTTTCTTGGTTTTTAATCCTTTTAACACCTGGTCCAAGCGGTCAAACCTGGACAGCCACATTTCTCTGAATGGCGCAATCCAGTCAGCCACTTCTGCCAGTTTTTCCGGCTCAAGCCTGCAAAAGCGCTCCCGTCCCCGTTGCTCGATGGTAATGACCCCGCATTCCTGCAGGTATTTTACATGCAGCGAAACAGCCTGCCGGCTTATATCAAATTGTTGCGCCAGGGTATTTAAATTCCTCTTTTCCCCAGTCAGGGACATTAATATATCCCTGCGGGTGGGGTCGGCTATTGCATGAAATACATCTCTCCTCATAGTTACTAATATGCAAGTGATCTCTTGCAAATATATATGCAAGCAATTGCTTGCACAAATAATATAGAGATTTTTAGTAATTGCATAAAAAAAGCCCGACCAGATGGTCGGGCTATAAGTTTCATGGTGTTAAACGGTCCTGCCGCCGATCAGCCGGAAAAGTATGGCGATCACAGCAAAGACTAATAACAGGTGAATAAAGCCACTCAGGCTGAAATAGAAGAATCCGAATAGCCAGCCAATGAGTAATATAAGGGCAATTAAATACAGCAAATTGCTCATAATTGATATAGGTTAGTTGAAAAATAAAATGTATTCGCGCTAGTTACTTCTATGCGTCTACAGGCTGTCTATATATTCTTTCAAAGCTTCCTTGGTCTCTCCTGTCTTCTTCTGGATCTGACCAAGTAGTTCATCTTCTTTACCTTCCACATAAACCAGGTCATTGTCCGTCAATTCACCGTATTTCTGCTTTAATTGACCTTTTATGGTATTCCAGTTTCCTTGCAATTTATCCTTGTTCATGGTTATTGTTTTTATGTTAAAAATGTTTGCCTATCCATAGTGGAAATTTCATGCCTCAGTCCCAATAATTTATAAAGTACTGATAACCAATTGATTAAAAATGTACAAAACTGCCACCATGAGCAGTTCAATCAACAATCTGTGTAAAATCTTCACAGCAGTAAGGACAAACAGGGAACAGCATACAGATTTATTGCATCGGACTAATGAAATTTAACGCAAACCAACTGTATGCTCATCCCTCCAACACTCTTGCTAACGTGTGTATGCTCATCCCTCCAACACTCTTGCTAATATGTTCTGTTGCTATTCAGTTTGCGCTCCCCAGCCATCAAATGCACAATCGTATTCATGTCCCAGGTGATTCATAAGGGTAGTCCAGCGGGTAACTGTCCTGACATCCATTTTGACCGGTTGTCCGGTCCAACCTGAAACCACCCAAATCCGGTAATTGATCACCTTGTCTATCTGGTCTGCCTGGTAACCCAATTGCTGCAGTGCCCTGGCCAGTTTCCTTGCCTTGGTGGACGCATTGGTACAAAAGAAAAACTGAAGCTTAAGTCTATGATCTTCCTCAACCCCCAGGTTATGCAATTGGCCGATGGTCCTGGCGTTGGTTTCCCGTTGCCTTTTTAGCGTTTGCTTAAACCACTGCTCATCGATATAGGTTTTTGCCCGGAATATGTTCAATAGCATTTAGTCGATTACCCTAAGTTCTTGATGGCCCGACAAACAAGGTAGGCGTTGATAGTTTCAGTAGTTGAGACCTGCTCAAAATTTGTATATTGGCCCATGCAAATTGATCAAGCCAAGTCCAGTCGTTCCTCCAAAACCGTTAACTTAAATACCGACCTGGTGGTAGCAGGGGGAGGGCTGGCCGGGGTCTGTTGTGCGTTGACTGCCGCCCGCGCGGGAATTAAGGTGGTATTGATCCAGGACCGCCCGGTGCTGGGTGGAAATGCCTCCAGCGAGGTACGCCTCTGGGCGTTAGGCGCCACCTCTCACATGGGAAATAACAACCGCTGGGCCCGGGAGGGAGGGGTGATTGACGAGTTGGTGGTGGAAAATATGTACCGAAACCCTGAAGGGAATGCCTTGATTTTCGATACGGTACTGCTGGAAAAAGTATGGCAGGAAGAAAACATCACCTTGTTGCTCAATACAGCTGTCTATGCTACCAGCAAGCATTCCGCAGGTACTATTTCGTCGGTAACCGCTTTCTGCAGCCAGAATTCCACCACTTATGAAGTTACTGCTACACTGTTCTGTGATGCCACCGGCGATGGAATCGTGGGGTTCCAGTCGGGTGCGGCATTCCGGATGGGTGCAGAGGCAGCCGACGAATTCAACGAGCCCTTTGCTCCAAGCAAAGAGTATGGGGAATTGCTGGGCCATTCCATCTATTTTATGAGCAAAGACATTGGCAAACCGGTGGAGTTCATTCCCCCGAAATTTGCCCTCTCGGATATTACCAAGGTGCCCCGTTACCGCAATTTCTCCGTAAAGGACCAGGCTTGCTGGATGTGGTGGATTGAATATGGCGGACGACTGGATACCGTTCACAACACCGAGGAGATCAAATGGGAACTTTGGAAGGTAGTGTATGGGGTCTGGAATTATATAAAGAATTCCGGCAAATTTCCGGAGTCCGGGAATTTAACCCTGGAGTGGGTAGGACACATCCCCGGGAAGAGGGAGAGCCGTCGATTTGAGGGGCCTTACATGTTAACCCAGGGAGATATTGTTTCCCAGCGACAATTTGACGATGCTGTATCATTGGGAGGATGGGCCATCGATATCCATCCCGCCGATGGTGTCTTTAGCGAAAAGCCTGGATGTAATCAATGGCATAGCAAAGGCGTTTACCAGATCCCCTACCGATGTCTTTTTAGTAAAAATATCAACAACCTGTTTTTAGCCGGCCGTTTAATCAGCGCCTCTCACCTGGCATTTGGCAGTACCAGGGTAATGATGACCTGTGCCCATGCGGCCCAGGCAGCGGGCATGGCAGCCGCTTTATGCATACAAAACCACTGGGAACCGGCAGACCTGCTGGTTGACGCCAGGATGGAAACCCTGCAAAAAGAATTGATCAGCGCAGGACAGTTTATTCCCAATGTTTCTTTCGGTTTAGAGGCTCCTGATTTTGAGATAAATACTTCTTCGCAGCTAATCCTGGGCAAGATTCCGCCCGACGGCCCCTGGCACCCACTTGATCTCAGCATGGCCCAGTTGCTGCCATTGGCACCAGGCCCGGCTCCTAAATTTAGTGTCAGTGTAAAAGCAGAGAAGGAAACAATACTGGTAGTGCAACTCAGATCCAGCATAAAATCTTTTAACTATGCGCCTGAGATCCTGCTGGACGAACTGGAAATTAAGTTGGATCAGGGTGAACAGGATATCGAACTACCATTTCAAGCCTCCCTGGAAGCTACCTGCTATGTTTTTCTCAGTTTTCTGCAAAACTCAGAGGTATCGATCAGGTGTTCCCGGTCCCGGATTACCGGATTGGTTTCTGTGTACCACAAACAAAACAAAGCAGTATCTAATTTCGGACGGCAGGATCCCGATCCCGATATTGGATTTGAAAGTTTTGAATTTTGGACCCCTGCACGCAGACCCGAAGGTCACAATATCGCCCTCACTATCTCACCTCCACTGGATTGTTTTCAGGCATCCAACCTGTTCAATGGTTATTACCGGCCCTTTCTACAACCCAATGCCTGGGTAGCCTCCCAGGATGATGTACGCCCGGAATTGAGCATTAGCTGGGCACAAACCAAAACCATTCGAAAGCTGGTACTTTCTTTTGATACGGATTTTGATCACCCCATGGAAACTTCCATCTGGGGTCACCCCGAGCGAATTGTGCCTTTTGTAGTACGGGAATACGAAATTCGCAATGATCAGGATGAGTTGGTTTACCACGTGGAAGGAAATTATCAGACGCGAAATGAGATCCGGTTCGAATCTCCTGTACATTCCACAGCATTGCGGTTTCGATTTCAACAGCCCGGTGAAGGGGTACCGGTAGCTGTATTTGGCATCGACATCGAATAGGATGCCCACCCTGGATTACTTGGTAATTGGCCTATTCGCGCTGTTGATCTTAGCAGCCGGGCTGGCCTTTACCCGGTCTGGCAATTCTATGAAATCGTACTTTGCTGCGGGAGGCTCACTTCCCTGGTGGCTTAGCGGACTGTCCTTATTTATGAGTTTTTTTTCAGCGGGGACTTTTGTGGTTTGGGGGTCCATCGCCTATGAATATGGGTGGGTTGCCATTACCATTCAATGGATGATGGCCCTCAGCGGGTTCTTTATTGGGCTTTTTATCGCACCCCGGTGGAGGAAAACAGGTGCTTTGACTGTTGGGGAATATCTGGGCAACCGGTTTGGCAACTCCCTGAAGAAATTTTATAGTTATCTGTTTCTGTTATTGAGCTTTGTGACCACCGGGGCCTTTTTGTACCCTGTTGCCAAGTTGTTCAATGTTTCCAGCGGATTTTCGGTGGAGATTTCTATCCTGGTGATCGGTCTGCTGATAATAGGGTATACTGCCGCCGGGGGACTCTGGGCAGTGGTCATCACCGATGTACTGCAATTTGTCATCCTGTCCGCGGGATTGATCATAATAATTCCCCTGGCCTTTAAACAGGTAGGCGGGCCTGTTGAATTTCTTGAGAAAGTTCCCGGAAATTTCTTTGACCTTACCGCAGGTGAGTATACTCCGGTATTCCTGTTTGCCTTTTTATTCTACAACACCATATTCATAGGGGGTAACTGGGCCTATGTACAGCGATATACCAGCGTCGCCAATGAAAAAAGTGCCAGGAAGGTGGCCTGGTTATTTGCATGCCTTTACCTGATTAGTCCTCTCATCTGGATGTTGCCACCGATGATCTACCGGGTTTCGGAAGGTGGGAACCTGATGGGATTAGAAAACGAAGGAGCCTTTTTGCTGATGTGCAAAAAAGTACTCCCCACCGGGTTACTGGGCCTGATGCTGGGTGGGATGATATTTGCCACCGCCAGTTCAGTCACTACTACCCTCAACATGTCAGCCGCAGTTTTCACCAATGATATTGTCCGGAAAGTGGGCAGGGGTCTGACCGATAAAAGTCTGATGAAAATCGCCAGGATATCTACCATAGTTCTGGGATTCCTGACAATAGGAGTGGCTTTGCTGGTACCGGTGCTGGGGGGAATAGTGGAAGTGGTGATCAGTGTAGGGGCAATCACCGGTGCTCCCTTGTTTGCACCGGCTATCTGGGTGCTTTTCTCCCGTCGACAGACCACTGGTTCTATTATCACCGCTACCCTGCTAGGTCTGGCGATCAATAGTTTTTTTAAATTTATTTCTCCATCGGTTTTGGATTTTTCTTTAACCAGGGCCCAGGAGATGATGGTAGGTGTAATGGTACCGCTATGTATTTTGGGATTATTTGAATTTCTATTGCCCCTGAAAACTGCGGAAGTGATTGACAACAGCCGGCAAACTGCTCCTGCAGAAGCACCATCGGCCTCTCAAAATCAATTGGCATTTAAAGTAATGGGACTTACCCTGATATTTACAGGTCTTCTAATCGGGGGGCTGGGGATCTTGGCAAGTTCCGCCCAGATACTGGTGGTGTCGACTGGCCTGGCAGTAATGGTTATCGGGATTATTCTTATAGTCAAATTTGTTGGGGGCCTTAAAAAATAGTTAACAACCCGATAATTAATGGAATTGCTCAACTGAGATCAATTTTCTTCAGCCCATCGGAATTTTGCCAGTTTGATGCCCTGGAAATCAGCAATATCACTGATATACCATTGGTCCCCATCGAGAATGATTTCCGGAGCCCATACCGGAAGCTCCCCCACCAGCTTATCATCGTTGTTTACACCGAAGTTGTAAGGATCTTTTGAACGATATACAAAAGTGGTTCCGGTTGACGATGAGGACCTGAAAAGATAATAATAGCCCCGATACTTTTGTACGAAAGGGCTCTCTGCGCTTACCGCGCCATTACCGGCCCTTCCACCTTCAGATACTATGGTATAATCCGACCACTTAAGAAGATCTTTTGAAGTACGCACAATGACAAACCCCCGCAGCCAGCCATCCCTCGCCACCGTGGAAATAGTAGAATAGGCATAGTAAGTACCATTGTCTTCCATCACCATTACATCACGTCCTCCTCTTTCATAAAGCATATTGTTCTCATTTTTTACTTCGGGCCTGGTGTAGTGGGTCCCGTCCTGTGATGTCATGATCCGGATTCCCGCGGAATTGTAGAAGCAGTAGTAGGTACCGTCTATCTTCATAAAATAGGGCGCCTGCATCTGTTCCGACGGTGTTACCCGCTCCCCCCATTCATCGGCAGCCCTGGCCTTGATCCCGGTCTGGATCCATTCTCCGTTTTGCAGGGAGGTTCCTTCCCAGCCGTACAACAATCTTCCTACCGCTGTGCCTCTTATACAGGCCCATAGTTGCCATTTCCCCTGGCTGTCCCTGATAAACCCATGATCCACTACATGCTGTTTTTGGAGATCTTCCCCATTCAAACTGTCCAAATCAGGAGCTTCCCCCAGCCTCCAGAATTCACCGTCTATAACTGGTATGGATGGTACTTCCTGGCCTATGATTGGTAAACACAGCAGAGAAACGCCCCACATGGCCGCCAATACTGCAAACGATCTCAGATACATGAGCTTAATACTCTCAAAGGTTATCATTGTCCTGGCAAGGGTAGTCCCAGTGCTTCATCTTCCAGGATCAGC
>JAUIKU010000287.1 GCA_030430675.1 Bacteroidia bacterium
ATCAGGAATAAGGACTGACTTCAAAAACTCCGCTCATTGAGCTTGTTCTAGTGTTTGATGAATCTGCGGGTAACTATTTCATTGTCGGCTTTAGCCCTGAGCAAATAGGTGCCCGAGGGAAGTTCCCGAACTGACAGGGAATGGGTCTGACTACTAACCATACCCAGGGACTGCGTCTTAACGATGCGACCAACAAAGTCATAGATAGTTAATTCCGTTTCTACCGGCTCTGCCAGATATAGACGTATATTGATATCACTGGTTGCAGGATTTGGATAAAATTCAACCTGCCTGATTACGGTATTTCCGGCCAATGGAGTAAATGGATCATCGGCAAAGAAATAGTCCGAGTTGGTGGAGCAGGCATTGTCGTTGGTAACCGCTACTGAATACCTCCCTCCCTCGGTGATTTTTAACACCTGCTGAGTGGAATTAGTGATAATCTTGCCGTCTCTATACCATTGATATTGCATGTTTTTTAAATTCACGATCAACGAGTCCCCCAATTGCGAAATGATTGGTTTCTTGGGGTTGTTGCTTTGTTCCACCACATAGTCTGATTTCATAAAACATCCATGTACATCGCTGATGGTAACTTTGTAGGTGCCGGCTGCTAGATTGTTAAGCGTCGGGCCTGAAACACCGTGATCCCAGTTGAAACTCAGCGGTTCATTGTAACCGGGAACAGATAATGCAATACTGCCGTCATTGCCTTTACAACTGGCACCGTTGATCTCACTATTGACCTCAAGAGCCATGGCAGCGGGATCGATTCCCACTTCAAAAGATGCTTTTTTGCTGCAACCGTTCTGATCACTCACGATCAAAGTATATGAACCGGCAGTTAACTTGTTTAAACTGGCAGAACGTCCATTGTTTGACCAATCGAAGTTGTAGGGTCCGGTACCCCCGCTAACCTCCACTTTGATTGAACCGTTTTCGTTTCCGCAAGTGGCATCCTTTACCTCTGAAGTAACTTTTAAGTCAGCCTCCTGGTTCTCCACCGTAAAGCTTTTTGAAATGGAACGACCCAGATTATCGGTAACATCAACTTGGTAGGTACCAGCAGACAGGTCCTCAATCTCGTTGCCACTTGCTCCATTCGACCAGCTATATGTGAATGGCGCTCTTCCACCCTCAATGCTCAGGGCGATAGCTCCGTCGCTGGAGTTACAGCTGGCGTTAGTAATATCTGCACTAATTGTTGGTTGCGCCTCTACCACAGTGACCACTACCTGATCACTATCGGATTCTCCCGTTTTATCGGTCACCTGAAGTTTAAATTTGTATTGCCCCAATTCCAGATTGGTGACTTCGGTGGTTGGTTTTGCGGGATCAATCAGATTTGCATCAGATGGCCCTGAAACCTGACTCCACTGGTAAGATGCGATTCCGTCATCCTGATCGGTACCTTTGCCCTTGATGGTTACTGTGGTATTTGGCATTGTCACTGTTAGGTTAGTGCCGGCATCGGCACTGGGAGGAAGATTATCCGGAATCCCTACAATAACGATTACCCGATCACTGTCTTCATCACCGAATTCGTCAGTTACTGTCAACTCAAATGCGTATTTCCCTTCTACTAAATTGGAGGCGGTAAGTTTGGAAGTGGAGGCGCCTTTCAAGTCTGCGTCTGAAGGTCCGGATTTCTGCTCCCATTGGAAAGAGTCAATATCGCCATCGGGGTCAGTTCCTTTTCCCTCTATTGTGACGGTGCTGGTGGGAAGCATAATATTGATGTCGGGTCCGGCTTTGGCTGTTGGTGGTTGATTTACCGGTGGTTCCACATATACAACAACCCGGTCGCGATCAACTTCACCTTCTTCATCTATGACAGACAATTCGAAGGCATACCTTCCCTCTTTGAGTTTGGAAATTTTCACGGTGGACTTATCATCATCACTCAGCGTTGCATTGGAAGGGCCGGATTTCTGCACCCATCTGTACGATTTGATATTGTCATCCGGGTCGGTCCCGGTGCCTTCAATATTTACAGAATTGGTGGGCAGCGTAATAGTGATATCGGGCCCGGCTTTTGCCGTTGGCGCCTGATTTACCGGTGGTTCTACGTTTACCACTACCCGGTCGCGGTCAACCTCACCTTCTTCGTCAATGACAGACAACTCAAAGGCATATCTTCCCTCTTTAAGTTTGGAGATTTTGACGGTGGGTTTATCGTCATCCTTCAGTGTTGCATTGGAAGGGCCAGATTTCTGTACCCATTTGTACGATTTGATATTATCATCGGGATCAGTACCGGTACCTTCAATGTCAACGGAATTAGTGGGAAGTGTGATGGTGATATCTGGGCCAGCCTTAGCTGTGGGTGGCTGATTTTCAGGTTCTTCAACGGTAACCTTGACGTCATCGCTATCCTTTAAACCATCGTTATCTTCCACGGTAAGCCGGAAGGTGTATACGCCCTTTTTCAACTTGGTTACTTCCAGGTTTCTGGTGTTTTCATTGTCTAAGGTTGCATCGGAGGGGCCTGATTCTTGTATCCACCGATACTTCTTAATAGTTCCATCAGGGTCGCTGCCTGATCCTTTAAGTACAATCTTATTAGTAGGTAAAGTGACAGTTTTGTCAGAACCTGCATCTGCTACCGGTGGCTTTTCAATGTTTGCAGCAGGCCCGAAACCATTCTTTTTAATTTCAAAATCATCATAGTATACTTCCCGGTATTTTACCCCGGCTGATTTTGACCAGTTGACCCGCATTTGGGTTTTCCAGTCCCATTTATACAGTCCCAGTTTGAAATAGGCTCCTTTATTATCATTATATCCGGTTGGTCCGTTATGCTTAACCTTCAAGTCGGAGTTCCCTGGAGGTGATCCTACTTTCATGTAAAACTTCATAAACCCATTACCTCCGGAACGATAATCCCAATGGATATCCACAATAAAATAGTGCCACTTGCCGGGAACTACGTTTCCCGGAATACTCCAGGTTTTCTCGTGTTGATGAGAATTTGAAGCAATTTTTTTCTCAATCCATCGATTGGTTACCGAAAGCCTTGTGCCCCGCAACCGCAATGCCCAAGGTGGGTTGTTGTAGGTATCACCTCTATCAGGGACACTGTGAAATTGGGCCAGGTATTCATTACTGGTAGGATCCGGTTGGAAGTCTTTTGGAATGTAAATAGCAAACTTCACTCCCCAGGTGGAGAAATGGGGGTGCCAATTGGGCGTGCCATTGGCCCCGCGAAACCGGATTTCACAGCGTGGATTCGAATGAACCTTTAATGGAATGTATGATCGGTAGGCCTTCTTACCGGATACTGAGTAGTCACTTGAGGTGACACTCTTCAACCCTTCGGTGGCCCAATAGTCATCTTTTATTCCTGATTCAAATTTTTCTTTAAATGTCTGTGAATATAGGGCCAGCCAATTGATAGAAGCCGCCAACAAGAGTATAGCGGCTTTGGTATACGTAGCTTTAGTAGCGGGCCTACTGGAAAAGTATCCCATGGATTAATAAGTGGTAAATTTAGTGTTATAGTGTTAAATAGCTGGGTCAACTAGGGAACCAATTAAACAGGAAGCGTGCCAACTTAAATGTTCCAACAATGATATAGCATAATAACCTGATAATCATTGCGTTATTAAAAACCAATCCATCGATTGATTTACATGGGATTTCAAAATGATAAACTGGAATGTGTCAATTTGATAATTATCACATCATTTGCGGATTCCCGGAGTGAGAAATATGGTCAGGGTTTTACAAATCGTCGGGTGATAATTTCATCTCCGGCCTTGGCGCGCAATAGATAGATACCGGCAGGGTAGGATGCTACATTGAGGTCTTTCGATACCTGTGAGTGGACCAGTCCCAGGTCCTCCGTTTGAATTTTCCGGCCTTGAAAATCCAGGACATCAAGGACGATTGTGGTGGGTTTGCTAACCACCATTTCAACTTTCATATCCACTACCACCGGATTTGGATAGAACTCAAATTGCTGGAAGGTAAGGTTGGGATCAAGGCTACGGGCATAGGGCCTGGGGTCAGCGGCATCGAAGTAGTCCGAACTTGCGGTACATCCCTGCGCATTATTGATTTGAATGGAGTAGGTTCCGGGTTCCACAATCTTTAATGAACTTCCGGTGGCTCCTTCGATTCTCTCACCGCCGTTAAACCATTGGTAGCCAGAAGCATTTTGAGTAACGAACAGCGTATCTTCCGATTGCTCTATTCGTGGTTTGGCCAAGCCCGGGTCCTGGTTAACAGTAAAGGTTTTATCCATATAGCAACCGTGCTTATCGGTGATGATAACACTGTATACCCCATCTTCCAAAGAAGAGAGGGATGCGCCTGTTTCGTTATGTGTCCATCTAAAACTGTAGGGGCCCGAATGTCCATTGACTTTTAGTTGTATGCTGCCATCATTACCGGCACAGCTGGCATTCTCGATGGCTGCATCAACTTCAAATTGCGTTGGACCCGGGGTGACGTCAACGGTGTAGGAGAATTTTTTAGAGCATCCATTTTGGTCTGTAACTGTTACATTATAGGTGCCTGCAGCCAGGTTGTTTAAGCCCGAGCCTCTGGCAGCACTGTTATTCCATTCGAACTCATATGGCTCCTGGCCACCAGTTACCTGCAATTTTATGGCGCCGTCATTACTGGAACAATGA
>JAUIKU010000038.1 GCA_030430675.1 Bacteroidia bacterium
CTCCTTAACTATAAAGAGCAATATTTGTCTAGTGGAAATATTCCTACACTAGACGAATCCTTTGATCTAAATCTTTTCAATACATTCCGTTGTTACATTCCTGCAACGCACTATCCTGTTCATTTGGCACCACATAAGGATCCCAGAGGAAGCTTTGTTGAAATTATACGTACAGGTTCTTCCGGTCAATTCTCGTTTTCAACTACCAAGCCCGGTATTACCAGGGGAAACCATTTTCATACCAGGAAGGCTGAAAGGTTTGCAGTAATACAGGGAAAAGCAAGGATCCAGTTGCGGAAGACCGGGACTTCTGAAGTTATTGACTACTATCTGGATGGTGAAAACCCATCATTCGTAGATATGCCTATCTGGCATGCTCATAATATAACTAACATTGGGGATACTGATCTTTATACTCTATTCTGGATAAATGAACCGTACGATGCCAAAGATCCGGACACTTATCTGGAAACCGTGTAAATGAAAAAATGGATTGTATAACACTGCAAGTATAGCATGAAGGATAAAAGTCATCATCGAATCAAAGTGGTTACCATCGTGGGTACTAGGCCAGAAATCATACGGCTCAGTTCTACCATGAAACTGCTGGACAAATACCTGAATCATATTATTGTTCACACCGGTCAAAACTACGATTATGAACTAAATGAAATATTTTTCGAGGATTTAGACCTTAGGAAACCTGATTACTTTTTAGAAGTTGATACTTCCAGTCTGGGAACTGTTTTAGGTGAAACTCTAATGAAAAGTGAGAAAATTTTGTCTTCGGAGAAGCCTGATGCAGTGCTAATACTGGGTGATACCAATAGTAGTATTGCTGGTATTATGGCCAAGAGATTAAAGATTCCCATTTTCCATATGGAAGCAGGTAACCGCAGCTTCGATATGAATGTACCGGAAGAGATCAACAGGCGAATAATTGATCATATAGCTGATTTTAACCTGGTCTATACAGAACATGCACGAAGACATTTGTTGAGTGAAGGGCTTCCACATCGGCGCATTTATCTCACAGGCTCCCCCCTGGGAGAGGTTATCAGTCAAAATATCAGCAAGATTAAGTCTTCTGACATCCTCGGTAAAATGGAATTAAACCCAAAAGAGTATTTCATGGTTTCCGTTCACCGTGAAGAGAATGTCGATAATCCCACACATCTGAAACTGATTTTAAGGATTTTAAATCACCTGGCTGAGTCATATGGCTTACCTGTGATTGTTTCCACGCACCCCAGGACTCGAAAAAGAATGGACAACCTGGTGGATGTGCAAATGAACAGCAAAGTGAGATTCCTCAAACCCTTTGGGTTTTCTGATTATGTCCATCTACAGATGGAATCCTATTGCACCATCTCCGATAGCGGTACCATAAGTGAAGAATCTGCGATGTTGTCTTTTCCAGCAATTAGTCTTAGGCAATCAATGGAACGTCCGGAAGCACAGGATGCAGGAACTATCGTATTAACCGGCTTCGACCTGGACGTGGTTAAGAACTCTGTAGAAATGGTACTTGCAGAACATCAGTTGGGTAAATATCAGCAGATCCCCATGGAATACCAGATCAAGAATACCTCATGGAGAGTGTTAAAGCTAATTACCGGTAATGCCCGTTTAAGCAATAAATGGTGGGGTATAAATGAATAAGATAATTTCACAAACATAACCTATTTGGTTACCTATGGAATTGCGTAAAATCTATATTTTCACCTCTGAGTCGTTCCCCAAAGGTAAGGCCGCATCCAACAGAATACTGTGTTATGCCAATGGTATAAAAGGTAATGACATCCCGGTTGAAGTGATCTGTTTCTGGAGAAATGGCAACCACCCGAAAGACAACAACAATCTCAAGCGCGGAAATTATCAGGGCATCGATTTCCAGTACCTGGGTAATAGAACTTACAAGTCAAAGAATCCGATTATCAAAAGATTGGATGTGGTTGCAGACTATATCAAACTGTCCTGGTTTAGTTTAAATCGAGTTTCTGAAAATAGCTTATCTATAATTTACTCTCACAGGTCAGTGCCTGTTATTCTACTATGGATGTCACATTTATTGAAACGATCAAGAATGATTAAAGAGGTAAATGAACACCCTGAAACCTTTCTCAGAAAGAAGAATAATATCCAAAAATACCTGTTTCTCAAATTACACTTTTTTCTTTTTCATGGGTATCTGGTAATGACTGATCAACTCATGAACTTTCTTTCCAAAGATCTGGGAATTAAGAAGCCCCTTCTTAAAGTACCTATGACTGTTGATATTGAAAGATTTACCAAGGCAAATGGCAACGTTGTAGATTCCAAGGAGATCGTTTATGCTGGTCAATTGGACGACAGAAAGGACGGGATAAATATTTTACTCCAGGCTTTTAAAACTATTGTGTCCAGGCACCCGGAGTATTCACTTTCACTTTACGGGAAAGCTTTCTCTCAGAAGCAAATGGATAGGTATTACGACCTCGTAAGAGAACTCGGAGTTGAGGACAAAGTCAAATTTCATGGGTTGGTAGACAGAGAAACCATTACCAAACGGTTGCAATCTGCTTCCATATTGGTATTGCCAAGACCAAATAGTGTCCAGGCACAATACGGATTTCCCACCAAACTAGGAGAGTATCTGGCTACGGCCAATCCGGTAATCGCTACCAGTGTGGGAGACATTCCCAAGTATCTTACAGATGAAGTAAATGTTTTTATGATTTCACCAGGTGATATCGTAGAACTAAGCAATAAACTGGAGTTTGTGATCGAAAACTATCCATACGCAAAAAAGATTGCTCAAGCCGGAAAATCATTTGCTGAGGAAAAATTTGATCTCAATAATCAGGCCAGGAGAATTATCTCTTTTGCCAAGGAAAAGTTTTAAACGCTGAAATAAAAGTTCCAAGGAAGAACCATAACAGTTGACAGAAGAAACTGAAATAATTTCGTACGGTCGTCATAACATTGCGGTGTTTTCGAACACTTTACAGTCAGGTGGTGCTGAAAAGCAAGCCATTCTGCTGGCCAAAAATCTACGTAAGTACCACAACGTTATTCTGATTATTTACTACGGTGAAGATCTCGAACTCCATTCATCCATTATCCAGGGACTTGGTTTTGATGTAATAGGATTAAAGGGTAATCACGCTATGAAAGTTTTGCAACTTTACCGAATACTTAGGCAGAATAAAATTAATATCCTGTTCTCTTACTTATTGACTACCAACCTACTGGGAGCGGTGGTTGGACGATTGGCTGGGGTTAATTTTTGTATCGGAGGAATCCGCAATGCGGTGTTATCAAAATCGAAACTTCCGATACAACGATTTCTACACAATTACTTAAACTATCATACTATATATAACAACTACCGGGGGCTTAACGAGTTGGGGAGACACGGTTTTAACTCGAACAAGGCTAGTGTGATTCCAAACTGTCATGACACTTTTCCAGGGTTAAGGGTCAGAGAATATCGAAATACTACCAGGATTTTATCCGTAGGAAGATTTGTACCTCAAAAGGGATTTGACGTAGCTCTGAAGGCAGTGAGATTACTGATCGATAAACAGTATAATCTAACCTTTACACTGGTAGGGTTTGGTCTATTGGAAAGAGACCTTCGTGATCAAATTGAGTACTTGGGACTGACAAAACATGTGGAATTAAAAATCATGCCATCAGATATCTCAAGTATTTATTCAAAATCTGACATTTATTTGTGCAGTTCTCGATTTGAAGGGTTGTCTAATACTATAATGGAGGCAATGAGTCATTCCTTGCCAATTGTGGCCACAGATGTAGGAGACAATAGAAAACTGGTTCAGGATCAAAGGAATGGAATAATTGTCGATAAGCTTGAACCAGAAAACTTGGCTCAGGCTTTGATGATCTTACTTACGGATCCTGAATTAAGAAAAGAATATGGAAAAGAAAGCTACCAAATATTAAATCGTCAGTATGGAGAGAATGTTTTCAGGCAGCGGTATTTGAGATTTATTAATGAACTCTACCGTGAAAACGAACCAGTCACCTGATAACGTTGAATCATGGAACTTAGATTAGAGCAGAATGAAGCCACGAAATTTCGAAGAATAAAGTTTTTTCGAAGTTCAAGTGTGATCAAAGGGCATTTTCCTGATTTTTTAGTTCTGGGGCCACAGCGGACCGGAACTACATGGTTAGCAAAGCAAATGGCTCAGCATCCCGATATATTCATGGCCTTCCCCAAAGAGCTTTATTTCTTTAGCCGGACAGGTAAAAGATATTCAAAACATTACAGTGGTTTCAGTGTTATCGATTCTCTTAAAGCCCCCGGAAAAGGACTTAGAGAGACTTTGAAAGTGATCTACTTTGATCTTTTAAGGACAGGCAAATACCCTGCAGATTCACTTGAATGGTACCTACAGTTTTTCAAAAACGATCTTTTGCAGAAAATGATAAACAAGAGTTTGAAAGGTAAAACTGCTTGCTTTGGAGAATTGATCAAAGGGGAGGCAACCGCCTCCTACGCAGCGTTGGAGCCTGAACTTATTGAGGAAATCCATATGCTCAACCCGAACCTTAAAGTCATTATTATGGTAAGAGATCCTGTAAGCAGGACATGGTCTCATGCTAAAAAGGACTTATTACGAAACAAAGGGAAAAAAATATCCCAGGTTCCAGATGTAGAGTTTGAAGAGTTTTTTCTCTCTGAATATCAACAAAAAGCCAATAAATACAGCCAGCATATCGAAAACTGGTCACGTGTACTGGGAAGGAATAATGTTTTTATTGGACTCTTTGATCAAATTAAGGATTGTCCCTCAACCCTGCTGAATAGAATTTTCCGGTTCTTAGAAATTCCCGGTCCTAAAGAAGGTGCTAACCAAAATCTGGAAGAGAAAGTAAATCTGACCAGCATGGATGCCATCCCTGCGAAGTATAAAAGGTTTCTGGAAGCGCATTATCAAAAGGAAATCGCCTACATAGACAAGAATCGCCAATACTGGATGTAATAATCTTTAAAATCCATTTCTATATTCATTAAAAATTATATTTAATTAATATTTTTTTGTATAATTCATATAGGTTGACGTACTTTGTATTATAATCTTGGGGTAGAATGATTAACCACCAAAAAGAATATATATTACTACTATTACTGCCAATTTACATCCTGGCAATTTTGGTTTTATCAGATCCCAAACTACAGGGAGATGAGATCAGGTATGTAAATCATGCTACCAATCTTACCAAAGGATATTTTATTGATCCGGATCATCCGGCCATACATGTCGGTCCTGCTTATCCCTTAGTATTAGTCCCTTTCATTGCACTGGATCTGCCTCTGATAGTTCCAACCCTCCTTAATGCAATACTGGTATTTTTGGGTGTACGATTCTTCTATCGAGCGACCAGATATTATGCCGAAAACGATAACTACGCACTTATAGCCGCTCTATGTCTGGGACTTTATCCTCCCATTTTCAGGTGGATGCCCTTGCTTCACTACGAATCATTAGCGGTTTTTTTGGTTTGCGGGTTTATCTATAATTTTACCATGGCCCTCAACCCAAATAATAAGGGCAATTCACCTATAGTATGGTCAGGGGTAATGCTTGGATCCTTAATGCTGACCAAATACCTGTTTTTTTACGTTACTTTGTGTGTATTGATCTCTTTAACCTGTATTTGGCTGTGGAAAAAAGATACAGTCCTGAGGCAAAGTTTGATCATTTTTGTGTTCAGCTTAATAATCTTTTCCCCATACCTGATCTATACCTACAATTTAACCGGGAAGCCTTTTCTTGCTGGAACCAATGGAGGTGAGGTTTTATATCACCGGACTACGCCATACCCTTCTGAGCTGGGTAATTGGTTTGAAAGCCATTATATTTTGACAGATGACAAAAACGATACTTATTTCGATTTGGATCAGCTTAGAAAGAACCATCGAGAGTTTTACCAGAAAATAGAAAATCTAAGCCCAATAGAAAGAGACAGTGCATTCAAGGCCGTCGCAATCCAGAACATAAAAAGTAATCCTGCTAAATATATTAAGAACTCAATTGCAAATGTTGGCAGGTTCCTATTTCATTATCCCTTTTCTTACAGGGCACATAGCCTCCAAACCTTTGGATACCTTTTGCCCAACATGTTCTTGATCACTATTTGCCTGCTATGCATTTATCCTGCGGTACGAAACCTGAAAAGTATACCACTTAGTCTTTTGATCCTTCTCTTGTTGATTATAGTGTATAGTTCAGCCATATGCGTGCTAGGTGGACGTGGTCGTCATTTTATAATAGTTGTGCCTTTTATCTTGTTGTTTATCACCTTCGTTACCAGCAATGTAATCAAGATAAGTTACCGATATAGCAAAGAGTGATTAAAATGAAGATTCCCAAAGCATATAAGCAAATATTTGCCTTTCTCACTGTGGGTGTAATCTGCTACGCTGTATCAATCGTCTTATTGATGGCTTTGGTTGAGCTATTACATATTGAAGTTAATCTGGCTAATTTAATTGCATCGGTCATTACTATTGTTATTTGTTATTACCTAAATGTAATGTTGGTATTCCAATCGGGAAAATACAGCAAGTTTAAAGAGTTTGTGGCCTTCTTCACTTTTTCCCTGGTGGGATTGTCGTTAAATGTAGGGTTGATGTATCTACTCACAGAATTCACCAGTATCTGGTATGTTATATCTAAAACACTGGTTACTGGTGCAGTGGCTGTTTTTAATTTCACCACCCGTAAAATTATTGTTTTTCAAGGATAGCTAAATGAAAAGACTGATTACTATAATTGGCGCACGACCGCAATTTGTGAAGGCTGCTGCGGTGAGCAGAGTACTGAGGGGTCACCCTGATTTGGAAGAGACAATTGTTCATACTGGTCAACACTATGATCAGAATATGTCTGAAGTTTTTTTTAAAGATCTAGATATACCTCGCCCTCACCACAATTTAGATGTGGGTTCTGGTTCACATGCAGAACAAACTGCCAGCATGCTGGTAAAGCTGGAAAAACTACTAAAACAGCAACCAACTGATGCTGTGATCATTTACGGAGATACGAATAGTACTATTGCCGGTGTTCTTGCCGCTACCAAGTTGCATATTCCAGTAGCCCATATTGAGGCTGGGTTGAGAAGTTTTAATAAAAAAATGCCCGAAGAAATCAACCGTATAGCTTCAGACCATTTGTCGGATATCCTTTATGCTCCCACTTCAACGGCTATGGAGCATTTGCGAAGAGAAGGACTGAAACAAAAATCAGTGTTATCCGGGGATGTTATGCTCGATTCAATTCTATACTACCAAAAACTGGTTGATAAAACGCCCGAAAGATTCAAGATAAAAAAACTACCTGAGATTTATAATGTAGTGACTATACATCGTCCATCTAATACCGATGATCTGGCTAACCTAAAAAATATATTTAGGGCATTTGAATTAATCGGAGAAGGTTTTGTATTTCCTGCTCACCCAAGGATAAAGAAAATCTTAACCGATTCTGGCATCGAAATTCCGGGTAACATTGAGGTAATTGATCCGGTTGGATACCTGCAGATGATTTCCCTTTTAAAGAATGCACACAGGGTTTATACTGATTCAGGAGGACTTCAAAAGGAAGCATTCATGCTGGGCAAGCCCTGTATTACACTAAGAGAAGAAACTGAGTGGGTTGAGACCTTAAACCATGGTTGGAACATACTAACCGGACCCAATACAGATAAAATAGTGGCCGCCTCCAGTGCCAAAATTGTTGAATCGGAACCGCAGTCCTACTACGGAAATGGTAGGGCATCTCAATTGATAGTATCTCATTTAAAAGATAATATATAATAACTATGACCAAACTTGTGACAGATAGTATTAAAATGGTTGATCTTGAATCACAATATCTTAAGATCAAGGTTGAGATCGATCGGGCTATTCAAAATGTAATAGATACTACATCATTTATAAAAGGTTCGGATGTAAGACAGTTTGAAACAGAACTGGAAGAATATTTGGGCCGGGGAGTTTCGGTAATTGGTTGTGCAAACGGCACGGATGCTTTGCAGATCGCACTAATGGCATTGGATTTACAACCCGGTGATGAGGTAATCACCACCAACTTTAGCTTTATCGCCACCGTAGAAACGATCGAACTTTTAAAACTAAAACCGGTACTGGTGGATATTGAACCAGATACTTTCAACATAGATGTCGAAGCACTTTTAAAGGTTTTATCTCCGAGAACCAAAGCTATTATTCCCGTTCATCTATTTGGGCAATGTGCCAACATGGAATCTATCAAAGCTGTAGCTGAATCTAAGCAAATCAAAGTTATAGAAGACACTGCCCAAGCTCTGGGAGCAAGCTATACATTAGACGATGGGACCAGACTAAGTGCCGGCACTATCGGCCAGATTGGAACTACCTCATTTTTTCCGTCAAAGAATTTAGGGGCATTTGGTGATGGAGGTGCCCTGCTTACCCGTGACCCGGATTTGGCCAATCGAATAAGGGAAATCACCAACCACGGTTCCAATGTCAAGTACTATCACGAAAGACTTGGGGTAAACTCCCGGTTGGACACTTTACAAGCGGCAATTCTCCGAGTAAAACTGAGATATCTGGATCAATACCACCAGGCTAGAAACTTCGCAGCCAGCTACTATGACAAGGCCCTTAAGGAAAACAAAAGATTAATTATTCCACAAAGAACCAATAAATCAACTCATATTTTCCACCAATACACATTGAAGTTAATCGATATGGACAGGGAACAATTCCGCTCATATCTTAGTAGCAAGGGTATTCCCAGCATGGTCTACTACCCAGTTCCGATGCATTTACAAAAGGCTTTCTCTTACCTGGGGTACCAACACGGTGATTTCCCAGTTACGGAAAAAATCTGTAACCAGGTAGTTTCTATCCCAATGCATACCGAGTTGGATGAAAATCAACTTCGCTATATAACAGATGTTATAAATGACTATACTAATTAGATGGCCGACTATCAAAACGTATTTATTCATAATTCTTCAGTAGTTGATCAGGGATGTGAAATTGGAGAAGGCACCAAAATCTGGCACTTCAGCCATATTATGCCCAACTCAAAAATTGGACGTAATGTTAACATAGGACAAAATGTGGTAGTTTCTCCGGAAGTAGTACTTGGAAATAATGTTCGGGTGCAGAACAACGTATCAATATACACCGGCGTAATCTGTGAAGACGATGTATTTCTGGGACCTAGTATGGTATTTACCAACGTAATTAATCCAAGAAGCGCCATTGCACGCAAGGACCAATACCGTAAGACCTTCGTAGAAAAAGGAGCTACTATTGGGGCAAATGCAACCATTGTTTGTGGCATAACCTTAGGTAGGTACTGTTTCGTAGGTGCCGGAGCAGTAGTAACTAAAAATGTGAAGCCATACTCTTTGGTAGTTGGTAATCCCGCCCGACCTGCAGGATGGTACAGTGAATTTGGGCATCGTCTTCATTTTGATGAACTAGGGATGGCAACTTGCCCGGAAAGCCAGCAGAAATATCAATTAGAAAAAAACGAAGTTTCAAAAATCAAATGAAAAATTTTGCCATTACAGGGGTAGCTGGTTACATCGCTCCCAGACATTTAGACGCTATCTATAAATCTGGAAACAGGCTTATCGCAGCTTGTGATCCACACGATTCAGTGGGAGTACTGGACCGGTATTCCCAGAATGTTCGATTCTTTACTGAGATTGAAAGATTTGATCGTCATTTGGAAAAACTCAGACGTTCCAACTCTGACCAAAAACTAGACTATCTTACTATTTGTTCACCCAACTACCTGCATGATGCCCATATCAGGCTTGCGCTACGATTGGAAGCGGACGCTATTTGCGAAAAACCCCTGGTTGCTAACCCCTGGCACCTAGATATGTTACAAGATTTGGAACAGGAGTCTGGTAAAAATGTATATACGATTTTACAGGTAAGGCTACACCCATCCATAATAGCGCTTAGAAAGAAACTTATGCAAGGCTCTGTCAACTCCAAATACAATGTGGTACTGACTTATATTACCAGCCGGGGGCCCTGGTATCATTACTCGTGGAAGGGTGATCCTGACAAATCAGGTGGGGTTGGAACAAACATTGGCATTCATTTTTTTGATATGTTGATTTGGTTATTTGGACCTGTTCAAAATAATACGCTGCACCTATCCCAAAAAGAAAAAATGAGTGGTTGTATTGAGCTTCAAAATGCCAATGTACGTTGGTTTTTGTCGACAGATAGAGATGACCTGCCAGCAGATACGGTGGCCCAGGGCAAGCCCACTTATCGTTCTATAACCATCAATGGAGAGGAGGTTGAGTTTAGTGAAGGCTTTACCGACCTGCACAATAAGAGCTATGAAAAGATCCTGGCCGGAGAGGGATTCGGGACCGAAGAGGCTCGAGCATCCATTGAACTGGTCTCTCAAATTCGGGACGCCAAGGTTCATCCAGTGGATGATTTTAGTCATCCCATGCTGCGGTGATATTATAGAAGAGGTGTTAAACCTAAGGCTACTCAATAGAGCACTATGCGACGGTTAACAAAAAAATGATCAAAATACCACGGTAAGCTTTTGCTTTTGACAAAGAAATTACATAATATTAATATAATAATTTATTAGAATTGTACTATTCTAATAAATGGCTAACCTCTAAGCCATCTAATGCTAAAGGAAGAATACTCAGCTGCGTTACTACATGATCAGGAGCAAGTTGCCGGGAGTCAGCAGGCCATTAGTTCTGTAGAAAAACCCAGAACGGACCTGGCAAAGCTCGTCTTATTTGGTGTGAAGTATATGCCTTCACGAGGTGGGACCAGTAGGGTTGCAGAAAACATGATAAGTCAATTGAGGGACAAATACTCAATTACTATCTATTGTTATGATACGGTACTCCGCAAACAGGTTTCCGGGATCAAAGTCAATTGGGTAAAGTGTTTACTCCCCGGAGCCCCGGGTGCTTTTCTTTTTTATCTGGTTTCTTCTATTAAAATACTATTTGGACCCAAGGTGGATCTTGTCCATGCACATAAGACGGATTGTGCTTTGTTTATTCCCTTATTGCGCTTGCGATTTAAGGTAATTGCCACATCGCATGAGGCACCATACCGCAGGGATAAGTGGAACTTCTTTATGAAGGTATATTTCCGATTGGCTGAAAGAATATTTATCTATTCTTCCAACATGCGTACTTGTGTCAGCGAACCCCTCACAAAATATTACCAGAAGAAGTACCATAGGGTGGTAAAGTTTATTCCCAATGGTATTAGCTGTAATTACAACGGACAGGATTACAGAACTGAACTGAGTTACCTGCTTCCAAATTCGGCATCTCTCGATAAACCTTATGTTATTTTTTCTGCCAGAAGACTGATGTCTACTAAAGGATGTCATACCATGATTGAAGCACTTAAAAGAATTAACTATCGTGGTCAGGTATTCATTACTGGTGAACTGGAATCAAGTGAAAAATATGTTGAAACGTTAAAAAAGATATCAGGTTCTCTAAATATCTTTTTCCTTGGTTTCGTGGAACCCTTACCAATACTATTGGAATTGATTAAAGGTTCGGAGATATTTATATTTCCCTCGGAGGTTGAAGGAATGTCAATTATGTTGTTAGAAGTAGCTTCTATTGGAAAAGCCACAGTGGCTAGTGATATCCCGGAGAACACCCAGGTTTTCGACGATACTGAAGTTGTTTACTTTGAAAATAAGAGTGCAGAAGATCTCGCCATCAAGTTGAGATTTGCCCTTGACAACCCCGACACTGTTAGGAGTATGGCTGAAAAGGCCAAGAACAAAGTTCTTACCATACATAGCTGGGAACGAATCGCTGAGCAATATAGCCAGGTATACCAGTCACTATTGGATCAATAAACCCCAATTCCCAACTATTTTTGCAATTTAGATAATCTTCATAAAATATTACAAAATATAATTGTTATAATACAATTAATTGTTTACTTTTGTATTATTCTTTGGTTAAAGATGTTATTTGATTTATTGTATCTTTAATAGAGAATCAGCCAGTTGATCTATTGCCACCATGAGTGTAGAGAACTTTTCGAACGAAGGAATAACCATCAAAGACCTTATCAATCAAATCCTTTCGAATTGGTTTTGGTTTGCAATGTGTTGTTTTTTTGGGTTATGCCTAGGCTTTATATTCTACAAGTACACCCCCCCCAACTACCGCATGAAAAGTATGTTACTGACGAAGGAAGAGGATCACGGTCTTACTATTGAGAATCTTTTTGGTGGTAGCTCTCTAGGGGGTAATAGCAACCTAATGAATCAGGTTGGTATTTTGAATTCCTACACATTACACAAACAGGTCTTGGAAAACCTAAACTGGACCTACTCCTGGTTCCAAAAAGACCTGTTTTATGATCAGGATCTTTATAAAAATGCACCCTTCATTTTGAAACTCGAAGACGGTTTTGAAAACAGCACTGGAATACCACTCTCAATTATTCCTATTTCCGACAAGCAGTATAAAATTAGTGTTGAAGACAAATCAAAACTTTTGGATTTTGGAACAGAACCTGAGATCGGTTTTGAGCAAATAGTGGAGTTCGGACAGACATTTCACAACGATTATTTTCACTTTACTTTGGAACCTATCAGTAGTCGAGTGCATGAATCCGGTGTGGAATATAAATTGGTATTTAACCAGGTCGAAACGCTCACGTTGGCCTATCAGGGGAGCCTAAAGATCAACCTGATTGATGAAAAAGCGGACCTGATCCAATTGGAACTTGAGGGTAACAACCCTGAACGTGGAGTAGACTACCTGAATGAATTGACTAAAGAATATCTCAAATTTGGCCTTTATCAAAAAAATAGAGCTTCTGAAAATACGGTTAACTTTATAGATGCCCAATTATCAGAAATTGTAGATTCACTACAACTAGCAGGCCAAAATTTTACTGATTTCAGATCAAAAAACCGTGTGGTAGACCTCGGTCAAGAAGCAGGACTAGTAATGCAAAGACTAGAAGAGGTTGAGTCTCAAGCATCAATGGCCCAACTCAGGCTGGACTATTATCGAAATCTAAATACTTATCTCAACGATGCTTCTCAAATGGAACGAGTGGTAGCTCCTTCTGTGGTTGGAATAACTGATCCTACTTTAAATGCATTGGTTATTAGATTAAGTGAGCTATACAACAAAAGAGGAATTCTGGCGAAAAGTGGAAAAAACCCTGGAATAAACCTTATCGATCACGAAATTCAAATAACCCGGGAAAGTTTGGAGGAAAATTTGAGCAATCTACTTAGCAATACGGAAATTGAAATGGAAAACCTCAGGCAAAGGAAATACCGTATAGATGGCCAATTAGCCACGTTACCACAAACCGAACAAGAAATGATCGACATCAAACGAAGCTTCGATTTGAATAATGAACTCTATACATTTCTACTTCAAAAGCGGGCAGAAGCTGCCATCAGCAATGCCTCAAATGTCTCTGATGTTCAGATTCTGGATCCTTCGAGATTAAGCACGGCCACAAGAGTGGGTCCCAGCGTGATGAAAAATTTATTTTTCGGAGGAGCCGCAGGATTGTTTATCCCTCTGGCCATAACCATTATTGCCAGCGCCTTCAGCGAAACCATAAGCAAAAAGGAAGATCTTGAACATGCTACTTCGGTGCCAATTATAGGTACCGTGGTACACAATAAAACCAAAAGCTTCTTACCAGTGGTAGAATATCCAAGATCTGCAATTAGTGAGTCAATAAGAAGCTTAAGAACCAGTGTTTATTATAGTTTGAAATATCAAAATAATAAAGTAATTGGCGTTCATTCGCTAATTACCAACGAAGGTAAATCTTTCATTTCTCTTAATTTGGCTGCCAGCTTCGCTATAAACAAAAGCAAAGTATTGCTGTTAGGGGCAGATTTAAGAAACCCATCCCTCTCTGAAGTGTTGAATTGTTCTAAAGACAAAGGACTATCAACTTATCTGCTTGGAAATGACTCCTTTGATGATATCATTGAATGGACCAATAACAATTTAAGCTTTATCCCTGCAGGCCCCATATTGCCTAACCCTTCCGAACTAATCAGTAACGGAAATTTCGATAGTTTCCTGAACGAAGCTAAAGAACGATTCGAATATATAATAATTGACAATGCCCCTCTTGGACTGGTGACAGATGGTGTACTAATAGGAAAAATGGCAGATTTAAACTTAGTAGTATTCCGGCAAGGCAGAAGTCAAAAAAATCAAGTCAAAGAGATTAACCATATCGAAGCCAATAAAATTGTTCCCAATCTGTTTTTGGTATTCAATGATTACAAAACCAATAAGAAGGGATATGGTTATGGTTATTACTCGGATAACTCCCGTGATAAGGACGAGAAGGAGTTCAAGAACGTTCTGGTTAAAACCGTTTAACATTAACGATTCGGGCCTTTCAATAAGTGAAGTTCCATAACCTCTCCTCTCAATACCGCTCTCTCCAAAAAGAAATTAATCAGGCCGTCACCCAGGTCCTCCAATCAGGACATTTCTCCGAAGGAAATGAGATATCTCGATTCGAATCTCAATTCGCAAACACACACCTTTCTCCGTATTGTATAGCTCTCAATTCCGGGACCTCTGCCCTGCATACCATATTAAAATCCCTTGATATCACTTCCGGCCACCAGGTTATCGTCCCCACCAACACCTGCTTTCCCACCGTGGAAGCGATATACATGACCGGTGCACAACCCCTTTTAGTCGATTGTGAACCGGATTACTATAACATCGATCCGGGTCAAATTGAGTCTGTTATCAATGAAAATACTAAAGCCATTGTGGCGGTGCATCTTTATGGTCAACCTGCCCAAATGGATAAGATCCGTAACATAGCAGATAAACATAATCTCCTTTTAATAGAGGACTGTTCCCAAGCCCATTTGGCCAGCTTTAATGGCACCATGGTGGGCAATTTTGGGATTGCTAGTGCTTTCAGCTTCTACCCTACCAAAAACCTGGGAGCCTTTGGTGAAGGCGGGGCGGTGGTTACTAATGACGCTTCACTAAACAATAAAATAAGAGCGTTTAAAAATCACGGCTCTTCCACCAAAAATGTACATGAATTTATTGGCCATAACTACCGCATGGACAGCATCCAGGCGGCTATCCTATCGGTAAAACTGAAGCATCTGCAAAAGTGGACCGAACGACGCCGGAAAAATGCTCAACATTATCTTGAACTGCTGGCTGATTGCCATGAGATAGTTTTACCTGCTACTCACCCGAAATCATTTCATGTATATCATCAATTTGTAATCAGGGTCCAAAAAAGAGACCAATTGCAACAGTTTCTGCAACGACAGGGTATCGAAACTGCCATACACTACCCCATTCCCTGCCACCTGCAGCCTGCTTTATCACATTTGGGGTATCGAAAAGGATCATTCCCTATCGCCGAAATGCTGGTTAATCAAATCTTATCCCTACCGGTGGCTGAGCACCTAACTCACCCGGATATTGGCTATATCTGTGATCGTATCAAGAAATTCTACCATAAATAAGGACAGGGTTTTGACCATCCTGATGTCCGGTAACCCATCCCCTATCGCAAGTATCACCCAAAGCTTACAAACGTCTAATCCATAGCAATAAAAGCCATTTTTTTCATCATTTATGATTAAATTTATAGATATAAATGTCTAAATATCTAAAACACTTTTTTTTGGCTGTTTTAATATCAATAACAGCGGATTCCGTCTGGGGGCAACTGCCGGATCAGTTTCAAAAGGTCGAGCTGATGAGCGATATATCCAACCCTGTGCATCTGGAGTTTGCCCCGGATGGCCGTATCTTCGTGCTTGACCGATACGGGGAGCTGCTGATCTACAAGCCCAACCTGAAAACGTCAGTATCTGCCGGAACTCTGGAAGTTTTTCACGGTTTTGAAGATGGTCTGATTGGTATTGCGTTTGATCCCGATTTCACCAGCAATCAATACATTTACCTGCATTATTCCCCTCCTGAAAAGTCGGTTAACCGGGTATCCAGGTTTACCATGAATGGCGATCAATTACAACAGAATACAGAGGTGATATTGCTGGAATGGAACACTCAGCGCACCAGTTGCTGTCATGCCGGCGGTGACATGGATTTTGACTCTAAGGGCAATCTCTACATCGCCACCGGGGATAATACCACTCACAGTCTTTATGCTCCCCTGGATGAGGCCAACGCTGACCTCAGTGCGGAAAAGTCTTCCTCAAATACCAATGACCTGCGAGGTAAGATCCTGCGTATTACGCCTCAGTCCAATGGGAGCTACACGATCCCATCTGATAACCTGTTTCCTGGAGGCATCGGCGGTCTGCCTGAAATCTACGTGATGGGTGCCCGTAACCCCTTCCAGATCTTCGTAGATAAAGAAAACACCGACTGGCTTTTCTGGGGTGAAGTAGGCCCTGATGCCAATACCGAAGGATCGGAAGGTCCGGAAGGACTGGATGAGATTAACCTCACTAAAGAGGCTGGAAATTACGGTTGGCCCTATTTCTCCGGTGAAAATCAGCCCTACCTGAATACATACAATAACCCTCAATTTTATTTCGATCCCACTGCCCCGGTGAATCTGTCCCAGTGGAATACCGGTGCTACTACCCTCCCCCCGGCACAACCATCCTGGCTGAAATTTTTTCATAAGAGTTACCTGGCAGGACCGCGTTATTATTTTAACCCTGCATTGACCGACCCACAGCGGCTGCCACTGCAGTTTGACGAAGCATTCTTTTATTTTGACTTCAATACCAGCAGGATATGGGTGGTCAAAATGGACGATTCGGGCAATATCCTTAGTAATAAGCCTTTTGCCCCGCTGGTTTTTCCGGTAGAGAAGTTTGGCTTTATTGATATGAAGGTGGGCCCCGACGGGCATCTTTACATCCTGGAGTACGGTGCCGGCTGTTGTCCCTATGAAGTTTATGGCGGTAAACTGGTGCGGGTGGATTATACCGGTGAAACCATTAACAATCCTCCGGTAATCAGCTTAACTGCTGATAAAAATAGCGGGCCACTACCCTTAACAGTAAACTTTTCCAGCTCAGGCACATATGATCCGGAAGGTGACCCGTTAACCTTCAACTGGGATTTCCAAAGCGACGGAACTATTGATTCGCAGCAGGAAAATACTTCTTTTACCTATACCTCAGCCGGTATTTACCAGGTAACCCTGACCGTCAGCGATGGAAAAAACGGAATCAGTAGTGAGCAGCTCACCATACACCCCGGTAACGATGCTGCCACCTTTAACTTCATTGCTCCGCCGGATGGGGGTATGATGAACTGGGGCGACGACATCAACTTCCAGGTAGCCGCCAGCGACATCCAGGACGGCAGTACCGCCGATGGAAGTATCAACTGTAACGATGTCTATATTGCAACTGCAGTGTCCAATATGGGCCAGTCTTATCCGTATGGTAATCTCCATCCATGCCAGGGATCGGCGACATTGAACGCCTCATCTACCACTTCTTTTAACTGCGGGGGACCTGAAATCAATCTCCAGCACCATTTCTTTCAGGAGGACCAATATGCAAATGGAGGAGAAATCTATTCCAATCAGGTAGCAATTGATGGTACCGACGAGGATGCCATTTATCAAAACGAGCGATATGGGAATTTTACCTACCAAATCCCCGCCAGCCAGGCTGGAAATTATCTGGTACGACTGCATTTTGCAGAGATTTACCACGGGGTACAAGTATCCGGCGGTAAAGGAGACCGGGTTTTTAATGTGTCCATTGAAGAAAACCAGGTACTTACCAACTTCGATATTCTGGACGAGGTGGGCCCTGCCACAGCCCTGGTGAAAGAATTTCAGGTAAATGTAGTAGACGGTCAGGTCAGCATTCAATTTACTCCGGTTAAGGGTGATGCAAAGATTGCCGCCATTGAATTGATTAATCCCAATGGTTTTGACATTTATGGCAATGACCATATATTCATTGCACTGCAGGCGTCCTATACCGACCAGGGAAGCCTTACCTCCAAAGAGCAAATACAACTATACCCCAAACGCCATGAGGCAGAATTTTCGGAAATACAAAACGATATTGTCACAATAAATAATACCGACCCTTGGGGAGGTGGAAAATCATCTATCCGGGTACACCATGACAGCTACATCGGATTCAGCGGCCGGAATCTGTTGGGAATAAATTCCGTAAAATATCGAACCAGTTCCGCTAACAACGGAGGCACCATCGAATTGCGACTCGATACTCCGAATGGCCAACTTATTAATACTACAGCTATTGCAGCCAGTGGCAGCTGGGACCTATGGGTTGACCAGGAATCTACTATTACCGCTCCAGAGGGCAAGCACGACCTCTATTTCGTGTTTAAGAACAATCCTGGCGAACAGGATTTGCTGGACCTCAACTATATTGAATTCGGCGGTATCGGGGTATCCATGGATAAATCACCACCGGAGATACTATCGGTTCATTCGGAGTCGACCTCTTCCGTATGGATCACTTTTTCCGAGAATGTCACTAAAAATTCAGCTGAAACCGTATCAAATTATAGCATTGACCAAGGAGTCAGCATAAACGACACCAATCTGGCTCAAGATAATCGCACGGTCATACTCACTACCTCCCGGCTAATAGCTGGAGCAGCATACCAGCTATCAGTGCAGGAAGTCCGTAACTTGGCCGGACTGACAGTATCACCTGACAGTTATAACTTTTCTGCCTATTCCGGTAATGGTAGCAACCCGCTGGTACCCAAACTAAAGCTTTACCCAAATCCGACCACAAACCAGGTAACTTTAGAAATGGATTTGTACACCGCCGAAAACTTCTTTATCAACATTCACGATGCCACCGGCCGGACGCTTTATCGAGATGAAGTGATTCTGGAAACCGGTAAAAATATATTAACATTAGAACTGGAAAGTTTTACAGAAGGCCTATACTATTTGAAAGTTAATAGCAGAGGCACTAATTTGTCGGGTCAAAAATTGGTGATCCAAAATAAATAGGTCGATACCGATCGAGCCACATCACATAAACTCAATATAAAAAACCACAGTACCAGATGTTTTCCAGATCCTGTGAATACGCATTGCAAAGTATCCTGTATATCTGTCTTCATTCGCAGGAAGGCAAAGCCATTGGTTTAAAGGAGATCTCCACTTCGCAACAGGTGCCCCTGCACTTCTTAAGTAAAATTCTGCAACAGCTGGTGAAAGGGAAAGTCCTGAACTCCATGAAAGGTCCCAACGGTGGCTTTACTCTGAATGTTCCACCTGATAAATTAAAGCTTATTAAGGTAGTTGAGATAATTGACGGCCTGGATATTTTCAGTCGATGCGGCATCGGGCTCAAGCAATGTTCAGATAAAACACCCTGTCCCATACATTTTGAGTATGGTGTGGTTAAGGAAAGAATAAAGCAATTGCTAACAGAAAAATCCCTGGCTGAACTATGTAATGATGTGAATAAGGGTTTGTCTATTGTGAACTACAACTAGCTCAGGGCATATTTTCCGGATCGCCTAATTTCCGGATATAATTTACCAGCATCCACCGTTGGTCATCGGTTAAACTGCTTTGATAGGCTACCATCTCGCCCCTTCCGGTGCTGATTTTCCAGTAAAGAGCGCCATCGCTTTGTGATTGCACCTCTTCAGCAGTATAGTCCGACGGTGTAACCTGCAATGCCACCGCTGCAGGGCCATCTCCATTTCCTGCTTTTCCATGGCAGGTCCAGCACAATTTCATGTAAATCTTTGCCCCTTTTTCTGTGGCTTTGGTATTGTCCCTCAGTGGATTCTCATAGGAATCGGCCTCAGGTGGAGCTACCCACCTGGTATCCTGGTAAACTTGTGAACCGGTAAGCACAAAGAACCCCACTAATATTATCCCGGCAGCTATTGACCGCTGGGTGATGAATTTTGTTGAGTTAGTTCTATCGATCATTGCCAATTGTATTTTAGTTATCCTCGGCACCTTCAGTAATCCATTTAAGAACTAAATTTACTTCATATTCCGGCAAGGAACCAAAGGGAGGCATCAACGGTAAATCGCCGGTAAGGTGACGATACAATTTAGACTGTGCGGGATTATCCGGTAGCACGTATGGTGCCCCGGCTCCCGAACTCCAAAGCTCCTGGTACGAGCAGCAGTTTCTTAGATCCAGTTGCTGATGAGAGTCATCATGACAACCAATGCAGCCCGCATCGAATATGGGTTGTATGTCCCGGTTAAAGCTTACCGGCCCGGATGGAGCGTCCAGGATCAAAGGGCCTACATCGTTTTCACAGGACAGCAACCCTGTGATTCCGAAGAGTAAACCGGCAATTATTTTTATTTTTTGCTCCAAAACGTTCTCCTAATATTGAATCCCAAGGAAAATTCTCCATCACGGTAATCACCTGAAGACCTGGTATACAGGTTCTTTTCCAGTATAAAGTTGGAAGATCCCACAATAAGTTGGAATACGTGTCCGGAGGTGCCAAACTCCACCCCAAGTGAAAGCGGATTAACATAATCCTCAGGTTTGTTGTTAAAGACCGGCGCATACTCAAATATTAATGAGGTATTTAAAAAACCAAACCGGAATCTGCCGCTAACGGGAAGCGCAAAGGTATAATTCTCACGCCCAATCTCCACCAGGTTTTCATAGATCATCACCGGAGCCAGCTGAATGGATAGCCGATTTCCGAACTTTCGGGAGATGATCAATTGTGTATTATAAGACAATTTGTGACTGAATTTGTATTCAAATGCAGTCAGACTATCGGCAAAATATGAGTTGGGTGGCTCTTCCGGAAACGGATCAGTTCGCAGCATAAAATTGACATAACCTGCTATTGATACTGGGGTGGGGTTATCCTTGGTTTGTCTCAATATCAGGTACTTGGATTCAAGGTCAATGGTCTTGTCCACCTTGGTCCTTCCAAACCCCCAATACCATCGCTCGCTGATGGGAAATGCGGCTCCCAACCTGATATTGGCCGGCAGATCCATCCCCAGGAACTGATGATAGATGGTTGAATCGGTACCAATAATCCCAAACCGGTGTTCAATAATTAACTGCCAACCACCCGGAGCCAGCACATTGGTGGTTTGATTATTCAGTAGTTTGGTAGCGATAAATGCATTCTCGGTATAGGGAGTTTCCGCGTTTTCAGTTTGAGCGTTCGCATAGTTTACCCCCAGAATCAGCATCCACATGATCAGCATACCATTCCTCAAATCAATCAATGGCATGCGGTGAAAAATCTCCGAAGTGGAAATTATGACAAAGCTGATACGGTTATTCATTATATTATCATCCTCACCAAAAACATAGCTTCGGAAGAAAAGTACGTAAATATAAGATATTTAGATATAAATATCTATTACTTAATTATTAGATTTTACCATTTACAGTAATGGGCAGCTTATCAATACAACTCCCTCACCCCATTTTCAAGCCCATACAACAGCCTTACCTCTTCCCCGCTCAAACTCTTGCTGAACATGGCCACCTCATCTATCAAACCCACATAATTCAACCCGATGAATATCTTGGACTGCAACAGATCCCAGGTAAATGGTTCCGGAATGTTGTCCTGGGTACCCTGTAGCTGACCATTTATATAAAAGTCGGCCCTGGCGCCTTCCCCACCCAGGTGGCGGTAACTGACCACCACATGTGTCCACTGGTCCCTGCTGAAGGGACGGTTTGAAGCAGCTACCAACCGGTTGTTAAAATCCGGGTTCTCGTTGGGCCCAATATTATCGGGATTCCAAACCTTTAAATCCCCGAACACCCCCATTCTAAAAGACCGGGGGTTTTTGTCGGTAAAATCTACCCATAGCGCGGCATCGTTATAATCCGTATCGGTGATCTGAATGGGGTCGCAATACCCCGGCTCCAGATCATGTTCCGGATCCAGCTGAAGCCAAAGTGAAATCGTGCCATCCCAATTCTCCCTCTGGTAAGCTACGTTTTGCTCACTCTTATAGAACAACACCTGATCACCTTTTTTTTGATATTCCAGTGCCGCCCCGTATTTTCCTTTCTGCTTAACCCATGCCACATGGTCGGCCTGCATACCCGGTGCGGCAAGTTCAAGTTTTCCCCGTGCTGGGGCGGTATATATTCCGGGGTCTCCTTTGGCGAAATCGGCCTCATAGCCATAATCATATGAGGAATGAAACGTCAGCGATGATTTCAAACCGCTCAGTGGCTGTTGCTGTCGTTGCTCTTGGATATAACTGGTCACCTCTCTCACTGTTGCCAGCCATATGCCATTGGCTGGATCCTGGGCATATTTTATCAGCTGTTCCAACATATCCAGTCTGGTGGTTTGATTTCCCTGGTCCGACATTTCATGGCCTGCAAGTACCACCCAGGCACCTGTTTCCCGGGCTGCCTCCAGTACTGTTCTGATTTCATTAAAGTCTTTACCATCCGATTCAATACCGGTTAATTGCGCCAGATCCATATACTCCGGTGCGTTAGGCGTTTCATCCAGAAATCCCCTGCCTGAGGTAAATAATTCAGCCACCAGGGGAATGTAGCTTTGTGTGTTTTCACCACGTCCAATAAATTTCTGTCCACAGGTATAGGCATATGACTCAGCCTCTACTCCCAGTAATTCCTTAATCTGTTCGTTAGTGGCAGTTAATTCCGCTCGCATGCGGGCCATGGTATAGTCTTCCAGGGCACGATCTCTGCTCCAGGTAAAATTACCGGTACAGGGATGGTAAAGGGTATGATTCCCAATCTCGTGACCGTTTGCTACCGCTTCTTTCCATCCATCCAGCACCGGTTTCATGCTTTCAGGGACCACGTAAAAAGTGGCCTTGGCCTGGTACTTGTCCAGCAGAGCTGTCCCCTGGGTCACCTGTGATTGCCTGGCATCATCGAAGGTCAGGCTGAGCACCGCTTTCTTACCTTCGGGCCACTGCCAGACATCCTGGCCTTGAAGAATACCCAGACTGGCAATTACCACACCCACCAGTGATAAACCTTTTTTGCTTATTCTACCAATGACTGAAAACCCAATAGGCCTGCGTTTCTGCCATCCGGCAGGTAAGGCACATCTAAATACAAATCCATTCATGATCATCCTTCGTAATTCGTAATTCGCAATTCATTTCAAGTATTCCAACAAATCCGCCATCTGCTGTAAAGATATCTGATTATACAGACCCTCAGGCATAGCCGACATTTCTGAAGCTGTCCTGGCAACTACTTCGCTCTGTTGTATTCTTACTTCTTCGCCGGCAGCATTTCTCAAGGTTATGGTATTGGTATTTTCACTAACTACAACACCGGAATAAATCTGTCCCGAACTATCCTCAATGGTCCACAGGTCATACCCATCTGAAATGGACCGGTTAGGCTTTAAAATATCGATCATGATCCCAGCTTTATTGCGATTACCAACCGCTGCCAGGTCCGGACCAAAATTGACCCCATCCTGTCCCGCTATCTGATGGCAGATAGCACACGATTGATCAAACACCCTGGCACCCTGGATGGCATCCCCCTCCAGTGTCAATACCTCCTGGTATTGCTGCCATATGGAATCGGATATGGTCTCATTTCCCTCCAATACTTCCCTGGCCAGTTCCCTTACTGCTTCATCTCGGCTGTTTAGAAATCTTACTGTTTTACCCCAATCAAGTGCAGATGACCGGATCTTTCCAGATCCCACAGCCTCCAAAAACAAAATCTGCCGATTGCTATCTCCGGTAAAAACATTCACGGCCTGCTCCCTTTCCCCGGGTGACAAATCGCTCCAATTCTCAACTAAAAATTGGCCCTCTTCCAGGCCGGTGGTCTGCCCCAATGCTTTTAATGCCTCCTGTCGTAATAGCGGATCTTCCTCTTCATACAATATGCCTCTGAACAATTCCGAATACCGATCGGGATCGGTCCAGGCCAAAACCCTTACGGCATCGGCACGAAATGCTTCATTGAGGTCGGGGTTGACAACAACCTGCCTGGCTCGTTCGGTTATGGTAGTTTGCCCATCCAAATATCCCAGGGCATGTAGCAAATCCAGGCTATTAGCCCTGATTACCGCGTCTTCCTGCGGGTGGAATAGCGCGCTTAATGCCGCTAAGTTTGACCGTGATATGTTACTCGATATATCACTATTCACTGCTTTGGCCAAACCTTCCATGGTGGCCACACGCCACCACTTGTCCCCGGAATTCTTGCGAGTAGTCACCTGGGTTATTACATCATTCACCTGCTGTTTATCATCACTTTTTGCAATATTCCTGGCCAGGTTACCCATTAAGGTTTTCGCCCCGTCTGTGGGTTTTTCAGCCAATAGATCAATGGCCTCATTGAGTAACTCATAACTGTCAAGCGAACTGGCTGAAAGCGCGGCCAATTGCACCCATGGGTCTTCCAGGTCGGCGAACAAAAGGTCTTTTCTGGCTTGTGCCGAGGCGGGAGAATCAAAGTAGCCAAGGGTACACAGCAGCTGAAATCTCACTTTAGAATTGGGATCCTTAATCATGCCAATTAGTTTTTGCTCCAGACCAGGAAACTTTTGGCGGTGCAGTTCGGCAATTTTGAGAGCATTCTCTCTTACTCCTGCAGATTCATGCGTCAGGGCTTCCATTAGCAAATCTGATTCAAAATGTTTCAGGCCTTCCAACGTCCACAACCCGTGAAGCACACCCAGATCAGAGGCTGACTTTATAAAATCCTTGATTTCAGGGATTACCACAGCATCCTGCCGGTCCACCAATAGTCTTTGTGCATTTCTCCTCCACCAAACATTGGGATGGCCCAGGTATTGAATTAATTCTTCTGAAGACGCCTGGGCCATCGTAAATTTCCGTTCCTTGGCACTATTCTTTTGCCTGCCGGTAGGAGTTATCCGGTATATCCGCCCCTGATCCATTCCTTGATACAACTCTCCTGAATTAACCACCTCTTCAGATATCCATTCCGGATGCTCGATGATCTTTCGGTAAAAGTCCAGCATATACAACGCACCATCGGGACCAATATAAAAGTTAACCGGGCGAAACCAACCATCGGTTGAGGCCAAAAACTCCCGGCCTTCGAACTGTTTCCCTGAACCAAAAGTTGCCCCCTTATCATACATTATGTCGGTATGTACCAGGTTATGAGTGGGCTCGGCGATAAATACAACTTCGTGGTAGGGTTCGGGAAACAGGTCTCCCAGGTACCAGGTGATGCCGCAGGAGGAAGTAATGGCGCCCACATCGGTGAGCAGCTGGTGCTCAGGATTTTGGGTTATTGGGTAAAGTTCAAAACCAATCCCGTAGTCGGGAACATATTGCATTGATGAAGGTATTTCCAGGTCCTGGTTTCGTCCAATATAATGGGCATTTATCACTTCATGGTAGATGTGAGACCAATTCGTGGTGTTAAAGTGGTGGCCCCATTGATCGAAGGTATGCCCATATTGAGAATCTCCTGACAGCATTTCCAGTTGAAAATTATTGAGATCAACCCTTACATTGAGATTATTGGCGTTTTTTGGCAGTGTGGGACTATCGGGTCGGCCCGGAAAATGTATCTCGGATCCGGTATCTCCAAAGATATCGCCAAAGAATTCTGACTCGTAAGTACCTTCATTGGCCAGGTAAATCCAGTTATCCAAGCCGTATATTGGTGTGTTGAAGTTATGCTGGGGATTGGATAAGGCAAACCCGGTAAGCATTATTTCCTTTTTGTCGGCCCGTCCGTCCTGGTCGGTATCTTCCAAATAGAACAAATCCGGTGGGTCCGCCACCAATACACCCTGCTTCCATTTCATAATACCGGTAGGGAGTGTCAGGCTATCGAAAAATACCTCACTGCGATCAAACACGCCATCGTGGTTGTCATCAAACAGCTTTTTGACAACTCCACTGCCAGCCACATCCAGTGGGTAACCGTGCATTTCCACCACATAGACATCGCCGTGTTCATCGATCTCCATGGCTACCGGGTCGGAAATAAGCGGTTCCATGGCCACGAGCTCAATTTGAAAACCATCGGCAATGGAGAAGGTAGATATGATACTGTCTTTGTCATCCACGGCCTTGCCACAGGAAACCAATGCCGTTAACAGAAGCGCATATCTGCAAAGGAGACTTTTCAATGACATTTAGCAATTAACAATTAATAATTAAAGATTAAAAATTGCTTTGCCTGTGCTGAGGTTAGCGGCGCATCCGC
>JAUIKU010000039.1 GCA_030430675.1 Bacteroidia bacterium
TATTTCAAATCCAATATTACCGAGATCAGAGAAAGGGAAGTCGACCTGGTTACTCCCGAGGGTCCACTAACCATTGAAAACGATTTCGTGTTGGCAATGACCGGGTACCAGCCTGACTTTCAGTTTTTAACATCTACAGGTATACGGTTAAACGACAATGCCATCAAGTCTCCGGTTTATGACATAGACACCCACGAAACCAATCAACACGATATATATCTGGCCGGTGTGATCTGTGGTGGATTACAAACAAATAAATGGTTTATAGAGAATTCCCGTGAACACGCGGTGAAGATATTCGATACCATTAAACACCGGCTAGGTTAGTTCTAGACGATACCGGAAAAACGAATTGATCAGCAACAGATACTTCTGAAGGTTTGGTATGCGTATTCTTTTCCGCAGGATTTGTTCATGCGATGATTTACAAATCCTGTCGTACAACGACCGATAGTAAACATAGGCAATGTAGACACCGAATCGAGCGGTCTTGGGAAGCTGTTTAATCCCTTCATATCCCGCGTCGAAATCAGCCAGAAGATCCTGTTGTATTTTTTCCTTGCAGGATTGGTCAAATTCCTTCATGTCGATACCAGGAAAATATGAACGTCCCAGTGAAGTATAGTCGTCTTTTAAATCGCGCAGGAAATTAATTTTCTGGAATGCAGACCCAAGCCTCCTTGCTGCCGGCGCCAGTTTTTCATATTCACTGTCATTCCCATTGCAGAATACCTTTAAGCACATTAAACCTACTACTTCGGCAGACCCCCAGATATACTTCTGGTACTGATCATGATTGTATTCGTTCATATGCAGATCCATTTCCATGCTATCCAGGAACGAATCGATCAACTTATTCTGAATATCGTACTTGTTGACCACCCATTGAAAGCTGTTGAGCACGGGATTGAGGCTGATTCCCTCTTGAATGGCTTGATAGGTGTCTTCCCGAAATTTTCTCAGCAAATGTTTTTTGGGATATCCATGAAAACTATCGACGATTTCATCGGCGGACCGTACAAATCCGTAGATGGCATAGATAGGATCGTGGATGGAGCGGTCGAGAAACCATATTCCCAGAGAGAAAGAAGTACTGTATGACCTGGTTATCAGTCGGCTGCACTGGACCGATACGTTATCGAATAATTGCTTCATTGCTGGTTTCTTTTATGATTTCACTGGCAACTATCTGGCCGGAGATAAGGCTTGGAGGCACACCCGGTCCCGGGACCGTCAGCTGGCCTGTATAAAACAGGTTAGAGACTTTTTTACTTCTTATTTTGGGTTTGAGGAACGCCGTTTGCCCAACGGTATTGGCCAATCCGTAGGCATTTCCCTTAAAGGCGTGGTAGTCCTGAATAAAATCTCTATGAGCGTAAGACTTTTTATAAACTATGGAAGACCTTATATCTGTTCCCAGTCGCGCTTCCATCCTTTCCAATACCATTTCAAAATACCTCATTCGGGAAGATTCCGTATCCTCCAGTCCCGGTGCTACCGGGATCAGTATAAACAGATTTTCATGGCCAGGTGGACACACTGTCTCATCTGTTTTGCTGGTTACTGATACATAAAAAAGTGGTTTGGTGGGCCATTGTGGGTCCTGGTAAATTTCCCGGGTATGCTGTTCCAGGTCTTCATCGAAAAACAGGTTATGATGCTGGAGACCAGGGATTTTTTTTGAAATACCCAGGTAGTAGATGAGCGAAGAGGGCGCCATGGTTCGACTTTCCCAATAAGAGGTAGTGTAACTTTGATATTCAGCGGGAAGACAATTCTTTTCCACAAAATGATAATCTGCAGAGGCTACTACTACGTCGGCGTCCCAGCTGCCTGCTGAAGTTTTCACCCCGGTGGCTTTGGCAGCAGAAATATTGATTTGTTCGACCTCCTGCTGATAGTGGATCTCCACACCCAAAGATTCTGCCAGCGTAACCAATGCCTCCACGATTTTATACATGCCACTTTTGGGATACCAGGTGCCCAGTTTTAAGTCGGCATAATTCATCAGACTGTAAAGAGCCGGAGTATCTTTTGCAGAGGCGCCCAGAAAAAGAATGGGAAAAGTGAGAATCTGGATCAGCCGAGGATCCTGAAAGAAATGTCGTACATGCTTGTAAAAGGATTGCAGTAAATTAAGCCGCAGAGCGCCCTTGAGAGTCTTAAGATTAAAAAACTCCAGGTAGGTAGTTCCCGGTTTAAATACCAGATCATGCATTCCCACCTCATATTTTATCCTGGCCTGTTCCAGGAACTCATCCAGTTTATGGGATGCACCTGGCTCAATAGATTCAAAAAGCTCCCGCAATTCGCGGTAACCTGCCGGAATGTCTAAGGATTCATTCGCAGAGAAAAACATTTGGTAGGAGGGATCCAGTCGTTCCAGGTGATAGAAATCACTGGTCGATTGTCCGAACTGTTCAAAAAACTCATCAAAAACGTCAGGCATCCAATACCAGCTTGGTCCCATATCGAAGGTATAGCCGGATTGCTGCAACCTGCGTGCCCGCCCCCCGGCACTGTTGTTTTTCTCCAGAATACTTACCTGGAATCCCTTTTTTGCCAAACAACAGGCAGTAGCTAGGCCTGAAAAACCTGCACCGATGACAACTATTTTGGTCATTCTATTACTCAGACATCAGTTTGAAGATGGATACGGCTCCTTATAAATGTAAAGCTTTTCTTTCAGTTCTTTTCTGGCCAGAAATATTCTATTCTTGACTGTTCCCAATGGCAGACCCAAAGCTTCACTTATCTCTTCGTATTTAAAACCTTCTATGAATGACCGGAAAGGTATTCTGTACGCCTCGGGGAGTTGATCGATGGCTTCGTTTATTTCTTCCAGATTAATGTTGGCATCTGGCTCCCTGCCGTTACGTTCTGTAGAAGCGGAATTCAGAAAGTACTGATTATCTGTAACATCCACGTAAGTTTGTTGTCGACGTTTTCTGTGGTATTCCGATAGAAATGTATTCTTCATAATGGTGTAAAGCCAGGCTTTAAGGTTGGTTCCGGGATTGAACCTATGTTTGTTCGCCCAGGCCTTCATGAAAGTAACCTGCAATAGGTCCTTAGCATCTTCTACATCCCTGGTCAGTTGCATCGCCATAGGCTGCAGGGTAGTTGTGGCACTATTTAGTGAGGATTCAAATTCGAATGTGGTCATGATAACTTTGTTTAATTATTATGTATAAAAGTTAAACGAAAGTAAAGATATAATGTTTAACTAATTTAAAAAAATATTAAACAAAAATTTCATAGAATGTGACCAGCTGCTAGGAGTGAATTGTCGACAACTCATTCAAGTCACGCAGTTCATGCAGTAATTCTACATTGGTCGGAACGATGACTTTTGCGTTAAGAACAGCATACCCGCTAAGATATATAGTCGCTTCCGGGAATGAGGTTGACAGGTCATTCATATAGTCCTGTACTAGTTCTGTAATGGGAAAGTTGGTTGAAATGCTTAACAGGCAATGGGGTTGGTAAACCCGGTAGGCTGTTTTAACATCTTCAAAAGGTAGGTTTTGGCCCAGGTAAATTACCTGGTGACCATTTTTCCTCAACAGGTAGCAAGAAAATAGTAGTGTAAGTTCGTGCAATTCACCTTCCGGCAGATACAGCAGGAATTTTTTGCTATCATCAGTGATCCGGACCTTTTGCCCGTCAATTGCCACGATAAGCTTTTGTCTCAGTAAACATGAAATAAAGTGCTCCTGAGCGGGATTTATAGCTTCTGTCTGCCAAAGTGTACCTATTTTTACCAGAAAGGGGTGAATGATACGATACATGGTAGTCTCCAGTCCAAGCTGCAGGATACAGGTGGATAAAGTGCGCTCAAATAACGCTTCATCCAGGTCAATCATCGCGGTGGTCAGGAAGTGGATATAGTTCCTGATATCTTCCGATTCATGATCATCCAGAGACCCCACTTCCCGGTTAATCTCTTCCCGGGTCATGGATGCGATCTTCGAAATTTTTAAACCATTCTCTCTAAGCCTGGCAATCTTAAGTATGGTCTTAAGGTCGTCGGAACTGTAGTAGCGTATGTTGGTGGGTGTACGCTTGGGTTTGATGATCCCGTGCCGTTGTTCCCAAATACGAATGGTATGCGCTTTGATACCGCTTAAATGCTCCAGATCTTTTATTGAGTACTTACTCATATAATCGATGGTGGTTTTCATATCTCATCCAGTTAATAACCCGCCTGCACACAATATGTTTAAATTTCTTGAATAAACCATAAACAGTTTAAGGCCAAATTGGGTCTGGTGCTGCCAGGATAACCACTTTCTCATTACAGATACGTTTTGAATTTACAGTGGTACTTGCTGTTCGAACAGTATTTGTTAGTATAATTGTAGTCTCGTCATATGAGTCGTACACTGACAGACATACAGGCTCCCATATCCCTGGAAATGACGGAATTTGAAAAAAAATTCCGTCAATTAATGAAAAGCAAGGTAACCCTTTTGGACAAGATCATGGGTTACATCGTCAAACGGAAGGGAAAGCAAATGAGACCGATGTTTGTTTTTCTTTCTGCCGGGGTCACCGGACAAATATCTGAAAGCACTTACCGGGGCGCCGCCTTAATTGAATTACTTCATACCGCTACCCTGGTACATGATGATGTGGTGGATGATGCCAATTATCGCCGCGGTTTTTTTTCCATCAACGCCCTGTGGAAAAATAAAATAGCAGTACTGGTAGGAGACTATCTGTTGTCCCGGGGGTTGTTATTGTCGGTTGACCATGGTGACTTCGATTTGCTGAAGCTGGTATCCCAGGCGGTGAGAGAGATGAGTGAAGGTGAGTTGCTGCAGATGGAAAAAGCCAAGAATCTGGATATTACCGAAAATATCTATTTCGACATCATCAGACAAAAAACAGCCAGTCTGATCTCGAGTTGTTGTGCAGTGGGGTCTACTTCTGCAGGAGCGGATGAACAAGCCGTTGAAAGAATGACCTTGTTTGGAGAGAAGATCGGCATGGCATTTCAAATCAAAGACGATCTGTTTGATTACGGAAATACCCAAATCGGCAAGCCCCTGGGCATTGATATCAGGGAGAAAAAAATGACCCTGCCACTAATTTATTCCCTGCATAACGCTACTGCAAGTGAACGCAGCCGGATAAAGAAAATGGTCAAAAATAATCACCTCAATAAAAAGAGTGTTCAGCAGGTAATTGAATTTGTAAAAGCCTCCGGCGGGATTGACTATGCCAACTCGGTGATGCGTCAATTCGTGGATGAAGCGCTGGAAATACTCGATCAGTTTAGCCCCTCCAGTTACCGGGATTCACTCCATCAAATGGTGGAGTTCACCATTTCACGCAGCAGATAAAAAAATATTCCCACTTTCTGACACAATTGCTCCGTTTTAGGGTAATTATAGTCGAATTTACCCATTAAGCCTTTCCATAGCTGTTTAAACACTGTTTTAATGCGTCCGACGCAATTAAATTTTGTATTAAAAAAGCGTGATTGATCCCCAAAACCTCCCTGTATATTTAGCATTTTAGACATTTTTTCAAAAAGTGGTAAAAAGTGGTAATATGTGGTGGATTATGTCAAATATTTTTCTACATTTGTTTCAGTAAGGATTGTTTTGGAAGAGATATGGCATTCTTCTCCAGTGAATACGAATGTAAGTTAGATGCGAAAGGCCGGTTGGTACTTCCCGCAAAAATTAAAGCTCAGTTGCCTGAAAGCAACGGCACAGAGCTTATGCTTCGACGCGGTTTTGAACCCTGTCTCGTGCTCTATCCCTTGCTTGAATACAAAAAGATCTATAATAAGATTGCCGGATTAAACGAGTTCAATGAAGAGTTTAGAATGCTCCAGCGAAATTTTTTCAGAGGGAATGCCCTGGTGGACTTGGACACCATGGGCAGATTTTTAATCCCAAAGCCCATGATCAGGTACTCTCAGCTTGAAAAACAGGTGATAGTAGTTGGCATGGGCAATCGCGTGGAGATCTGGAATCCGGACCTATATGATAAGTATTTAATAAACGACCAGTCGGAGTTTTCCAAGCTGGCACAGAAATACCTGGACCAGTAATATGAAAGTGACAATAACAGCACTGCGAAGGAAACGGCTTTTGGGAGCAAAATTTTTCGACGCTGTTAGCTGGTGCTGGTGGAAGTTGTCCGGGCGTGTGATTGGATTGTTTATAGAGCAAAGAGGGTAATGATGCACTACCACCAAGCGGTAATGGTGGAGGAATGTATAGAGGGGCTGGGGATTGATCCTAACGGCATTTATGTCGATGCCACGGTTGGGGGAGGTGGTAATACCAAAGCGATCTTGAAAAAACTTGATGGAGGTAAATTATTTGGATTTGATCAGGATGAAGATGCGATCGGCAATGTTAAGTCAATTGAGAGCGAAAAATTCATCTTTATTCCGGTCAATTTTAGGCACATGAAAAAATATTTAAGGTTAAACGGGGTTAATAGTGTAGATGGCATTCTGGCCGACCTTGGAGTGTCTTCCCATCAGATCGATACTCCGGAGCGCGGCTTCTCTACCCGGTTTGATTCCGAGTTGGATATGAGAATGGACCAGAGTGCCGATCTTACCGCTAAAACCATCGTCAATACCTATGATGCAGCATCTTTACAAAGGATTTTTGGACAATTCGGCGAAGTAAGAAATGCCAGAACGCTGGCAAATACCCTGGTTGCTGCCAGGACCCAAAGTCCAATTAATACCATAAACGATTTTAAGCAGACGATCACCAGGCTGATTCCGAAACATAAGGCACATCAGTACCTGGCACAAGTATTCCAGGCGTTGAGGATAGAGGTGAACAAGGAAATGGAAGCATTGGAGTTGCTATTGATCCAGAGCAAAGAACTAATAAAGTCCGGGGGCAGGCTGGTAGTGATCAGTTATCACTCCCTGGAAGACAGGATGGTTAAAAATTTTATCAATAAAGGGGTAACTCATGGGGAGGCCGAGAAAGATTTTTACGGCAACCTGCTTAGGCCGTTTAATCCCTTGGTAAAAAAACCGGTGACGCCTTCTGTGGTAGAACTGGAAGCCAATCCGCGATCCAGAAGTGCCAAGTTAAGAATTGCTGAACGTATCTGATATGGGTAAAGGCAATACATATAAAGTAAAAAGGAAGCAACGGGGAAACCGCAGCCGAAGCACATTCTCACTCTTTAATCCGGTGGAACGATGGTTAAAGATTGAGGACCTCTCGGTTAAGCAGGTATCAGGGGCCTACCTGCCCCAGATATTATTCCTGATGGGGTTGGGTATTATCTATATCGGCAACGGGCATTTTGCGGAAAACACCATAAGAAAAATTAATAGTGCTCAAAAGCAGGTGGAAGATCTGCGGGCGGATTTCCACACGCTGAAGGCAGATTACATGTTTGATAGCAAGCAGTCGGAGGTGGCATCCAAAGTTAAAAAATCAGGTATAAGGGAAAGTTCTGAGCCTCCCGTAAAAATAATAGCTGAAAATTGAATGTAAAACGATCCATATTGCTACGTGTGCGGGTGGCATTCCTGGTGGCCCTGCTGTTTTCACTGGCTGTGATTTTCAGAATTGGAAAGATCCAGTTTGTGGAAGGGGAGCGATGGATTGCCATGGCTGAAGAAATTGGGTTGCAGTATAGGAATGTAAAAGCCACCCGGGGCAGTATCTATTCCGATAATGGAAGTCTGCTGGCTACCTCTTTGCCTTTTTACAGGGTGGCATTTGACCCGTCGGTAGCTTCGGATGAAACTTTTGATCAGGGACTTGATTCACTTTCAGCCTTATTGTCAGGTTATTTTGGCGACCGTTCCGCCAAGTACTATTACCGCAAAATAAGTAAAGCGAGGTCCGCCGACAGACGCTATCTGGTAATCAACAATCAGCGCGTGAATTATCAGGACAAAAAGACCATGCAGACCTGGCCGATTTTTAGAGAGGGTCGTATGAAAGGCGGAGCTATCTTCGAAAAAGTAGACCTGCGTTTCAAGCCCTTCTCCCACCTGGGAACCCGGACCATTGGGTTTATCAATGAGAATAACCAGGGAGCGGGTCTTGAGTATAGCTTCAACCACGTTCTGGCGGGGACAGACGGCCGGGCCCTGTTTCAAAAAATGGCAGGAGGTAGTTGGAAGCCGGTTTACGATCGCTCCGAATCAAAAGCTGTGGAGGGGATGGATATAGAAACTACCATCGACATAAATCTCCAGGATGTAGCGGAAAGCGCTTTATTGCGGGCGTTGAAGCAACATGATGCGAACTATGGCTGTGTGGTGGTTATGGAAGTCGAAACCGGATATATAAAGGCCATATCCAATCTAAGCAAGAACAAACAGGATAAATACTGGGAACTCTATAACTATGCCGTAGGAGAGCAGGGTTTAACGGAACCGGGCAGTACTTTCAAACTGGCTTCTCTGATAGCCCTGCTGGAAGATTCACAGGTTCAACTGACCGATAGTATCGATACCGGTGAAGGTACCTTCCTGTTTTATGATAAAGTTATGCGCGATCACAAGAAAGAAGGGTACGGGATGCTATCAGTAGCAGAGACATTTTCAAAGTCCTCCAATATCGGTGTGAGCCGCATGATCAATGAACATTTCGGGCTAAAGCCCGACCGGTTTATCACCTACCTGGATCAAATGGGACTTACCGAATCCCTGGATTTTCAAATGAAGGGAACGGGAACCCCGTATATAAAGGATCCCGCCGATCCCAGTTGGAGTGGTGTCACATTGCCCTGGATGTCTATAGGCTATGAGTTAAAGCTTACACCTCTTCATACCCTGGCTTTTTACAATGCCATCGCCAATGGTGGCACCATGGTGAAGCCCATTATCGTAAAAAGGATCAGCAAGGCAGGAGAGACCTGGAAGCAATATAATCCCGAGGTGATCAGGGAATCGGTATGCAGCGAGTCTACCCTGAAGAAGGTAAGACAACTATTGGAATTGGTGGTACAGGAGGGTACTGCCGCAAACATCAAAGACAGTGACTACCATATCGCAGGTAAAACGGGTACTGCACAGAAGGTAAAAGCCGGTGGAGGATATGAACGCGCCTATTATACCTCTTTTGCCGGTTACTTTCCGGCAGATGCGCCTAAATACAGTTGCATCGTGGTAATAGATAACCCCAAGGGCTATAATCAATATGGAAGTGATGTTGCCGCTCCTGTGTTCAAGGAGATTGCCGATAATATTTATAGCCGCGACCCTGACATGCATCAATTGTTTGATCCGACCTATACCGCGGAAATCGGAGTGTTCCCGGTAATACAGTCCGGTCATTTGCAGGACCTGCAGTTGATATGCAACACCCTGGGTGTTTCTAATCATGCGGGTACTACCGAAGAGTGGGTACTGGCCAAACGCAATTACAATTCAGTAAAATGGATGGAAAACGAAATATTGCCGGACAGGGTACCCAACGTGGTGGGAATGACACTAAGGGATGCACTTCCACTGTTGGAAAATCACGGTTTAAAGGTTTCATACAGGGGTAACGGCAGAATCGTAAAACAATCGCCCGGGTTTGGTGCCAAGCTGGATTCAGGTTCAAAAATAATACTGGACTTAAGCTAATGGCAATACTAAAGGAAATTGTATACAAGGTCTCTCTTAAATCGGTATCAGGTAATATGGATATCGATATAGACGGAGTATTCATTGACAGTAGAAAAGTTAAGCCGGGCGGACTTTTTGTAGCTATTCAGGGCAAGGAGACCAACGGGCACAGGTTTATCGATAGCGCGATAGAGAATGGTGCTATTGCCATAGTCAGTCATTATATGCCTGCATATCTCAGGCCGGGAGTAACCTATATTACCGTAAAGGACAGCTCTGCGGCATTGGGAACAATTGCTTCCAATTTTTACGGAAACCCCTCCTCAAGTTTGAAACTAGTGGCCATTACCGGAACTAACGGAAAAACCACCACCGCAACACTACTCTACCAGCTTTTCAGGGACCTTGGGTATGCTACCGGACTAATATCAACTGTCAATAACAGGATCAATAATCTGGTTTTACCCACCGCTTTAACAACTCCGGATGCACTGGTTATCAACGAGCTGCTAGCTAAGATGGTAAAGCAGGGATGCACACATTGTTTCATGGAGGCCAGCAGTCATGCTATTGACCAAAAGAGAATTCACGGGTTGAAATTCACCGGAGCGGTTTTCACCAATATTTCTCATGACCATCTCGACTATCACGGTAGTTTCGATGCCTATATTGCCACCAAGAAGAAACTTTTTGATCAGTTGCCAAAAGAGGCTTTTGCATTGGTGAATATAGATGATAAGAGGGGTTTAATCATGCTGCAAAACACCAGGGCAAAGAAGTTGACCTATGGCCTTAAGCGGGTGGCTGACTACAAGGGAAAGATTATTTCCAATACCATCCGGGGGCTGGAATTGGAAATCGATCATAATCAGGTGTGGTTCAAGTTGATAGGAGAATTCAACGGTTATAATTTGGTAGCGGCCTATGCAGTAGCTTCGCTGTTGGAAGAAGATAACGAGGAAGTCCTGACGCAGCTTTCCAGTATGGGTCCGGCACCGGGGCGGTTTGACCAGATTACTACCGCTTCCGGGGTAACAGCCATCGTGGATTATGCTCATACTCCGGACGCTCTGGATAAGGTACTGACCACCATAAAGGCATTTCGGACTGGTCAGGAACAGGTGATTACTGTAGTGGGCTGTGGTGGGAACCGCGACCGGGAAAAGCGACCTATTATGGCAGATATCGCCTGTAAACACAGCGATAAAGTGATTCTGACCTCCGACAATCCCCGGGATGAACCCCCGGAAGAGATCCTGGAGGATATGAAGCGAGGAATGAACGCAGTCTCTTTACGGAAGGTATTAACCATCGTCGACAGACGGGAGGCAATCAAAACAGCCTGTTCGTTGTCGGATAACCACGATATTATTCTGGTAGCTGGCAAAGGCCATGAAACCTACCAGGAAATAAAAGGAAAACGTCATGATTTTGATGACAAAGTAGTTTTAACGGAAATGATGCAATTGGTAAAAGGAGGGGCAGAGGATTAGACAAGTGCTATTTTTTTATGTTGTGTAACGGGTATGTTGTACTACTTATTTGATTTTTTAGACCGAGAGTATGATTTGATTGGTGCCGGGGTATTTCAATACCTCAGCTTCAGAGCAGGGATGGCAATCATCGTGTCTCTCCTTATTACCATTGCATTTGGAAAACGAATAATCACGTACCTGCACCAGCAACAGGTGGGGGAAACCATCCGGGACCTGGGCTTAAAGGGCCAGATGGAGAAAAGCGGCACCCCCACCATGGGTGGGATTATCATTATTGCGGCAGTACTGTTGCCTACCATCCTATTTGCCAAACTGGATAATATATATGTCCAACTTTTACTGGTAGCGGTAGTTTGGATGGGATTGGTGGGTTTTATAGATGATTATATTAAGGTATTTAAAAAGAACAAGGCCGGACTAAAAGGACGATTTAAAATCGGTGGTCAGATAGGATTGGGGCTTATCGTGGGAATTACTTTATATACCCACCCCGATGTTAAGGTGAGGGTATTTGATGCCCCGCTTTCCGTAGAGCAAACAGAAAACATTAATGCTACCTATAAGGATACCAAATCTACCAGAACCACCATCCCTTTTGTTAAGAACAACGATTTTGACTACAAGGTCCTGGTTGGCTGGCTGGATAAAGACCTTACCTGGCTTGTCTATGTAGTGGTGGTGATCCTGGCTATTATGACCGTATCCAACGGAGCCAATATTACGGATGGTATAGATGGGTTGGCGGCGGGAACTTCAGCTATTATTGCGCTGGCTTTGGGCATTTTCGCCTACCTGTCCAGTAACATGATTTGGTCGGAGTATTTGAATATTATGTACCTGCCCAGCTCAGAGGAACTGGTAATTTTTTGTACCGCCCTGGTGGGGGCCGCAATTGGATTCCTGTGGTATAACAGCTTTCCGGCACAGGTGTTTATGGGCGATACCGGGAGTCTGACACTGGGAGCGGTAATCGCGGTACTGGCACTGGCCCTTCGAAAAGAACTATTGATCCCCGTATTGTGCGGAATATTTATTCTGGAAAATGTTTCGGTGGTGTTACAGGTGGCGTATTTCAAATATACCCGGAGAAAATTCGGTGAGGGGAAACGCATTTTTTTAATGGCCCCGTTACATCATCATTATCAACTGGAGGGATATCATGAGTCAAAGATAGCTACCAGGTTCTGGTTGATTGGGGTGCTTTTAGCAGTGTTCTCATTGGCAACTTTAAAACTTAGATAGATGGCAGAAAAAATAGTAATTCTGGGAGCTGGTGAAAGCGGATGTGGTGCTGCGTTACTGGCTAAAGCAAAGGGACTGGAGGTCTTTGTTTCCGACAGCGGATCCATTCAGGATCGTTACAAACGCCAACTATTGCAACAAGATATTAATTTCGAAGAGGGGCAGCACAGTGAAGCCAAAGTGCTGGAAGCTACTGAAATAATTAAAAGCCCTGGCATACCGGATCAGGTTGATATCGTTCAGGCATGTTTGCAACGGAATATACCGGTGATTTCAGAACTGGAATTTGCCGCCAGGTATACCAATGCCAAAATAATTGCCATTACCGGTACCAACGGTAAAACTACCACAACCCTGTTAACACATCACATACTGAAGCATTGTGGGATAAAAGCCGGTTTGGCAGGAAACATAGGACATAGCTTGGCGAAACAGGTAATCGATGACCAATGCGATTACTATGTTGTTGAAGTAAGCAGCTTTCAACTGGATACCATGTTCCAGTTTAAATCTCATATAGCCATACTGCTCAATATTACCAAGGACCATCTCAACCGCTATCAGCAGGATTTTGAGCGCTACGTGGCATCAAAGTTCAGGATAACTCAAAACCTGACCAATGAGGATTGTTTCATCTACTTTGCGGATGACCAGGTAATTACTTCCGAGATGCAACGACATCAATTGGAAGCTGCCAGGTTTGCCGTTTCCATGGCCCGCCATAAAAATCCAGGGGCTTTTTTCGAAGACCAGAAATTACATTTCAACATTAACTCTTCTAACGAATCGGGTTCTATCGAGATTGCCGTGTCTGATATTTCTCTTAAGGGACCTCACAATATGGTCAATGCCATGGCGGCCTCCCTGGCGGCCCTGTTATGCGATGTGCCCCTGCACCAACTGGTGGTAGCATTGGGAAGTTTTAAAAATACCGCACATCGATTGGAGTACCTGGGTACGTTGGATGGTGTTGCCTTCGTCAATGACTCCAAAGCTACCAATGTCGATGCGGTATTTTACGCCTTACAAAGTTATGATCAGCCCATCATATGGATTGCAGGAGGCGTTGACAAGGGAAATGACTATCAGATGGTAAAAGAACTTGTGCATACTAAAGTAAAGGCCCTGATATGCCTGGGAATAGACAACGAACCCCTGGTAAGCGCATTCGACGATGTAGTACCGGAATTCCGGGAAGCCGGTAGTATGGAAGAGGCCATTGACCAGGCCATTGCGGTAGCTGAGGTGGGAGATGTGATTTTATTATCACCGGCCTGCGCCAGTTTCGATCTGTTTAAAAACTACCAGGAGCGGGGGGATAAGTTTAAGAACATCGTCAACGATAAAAAAAAAGAAATTGAACCTGAAGTAGTATTGGTATGATAAAAACCTGGGCACATAAGCATTTAAATGGCGATCCTGTAATATGGTTTGTGGTGGTGGCGCTTTCCATACTCAGTATACTGGTTGTTTATAGTGCCACAGGTACGCTGGCTTACAAAATGATGGACGGTAATACCGAACACTATTTGTTAAAGCATGCCGGTCTGGTCCTTATCAGCCTGATGGCCATGTGGCTGGCCCATAAGATCGACTATAAATACTATTCGAGATTATCACAATTTGCCCTATGGCTGTCGGTGCCTCTGTTGCTCATTACCTGGAAATACGGGGTAACAATCAACGAGGCTTCCCGCTGGATCACCATCCCATTGATCAATCAGCCATTCCAACCTTCTGACCTGGCAAAACTGGCCTTGATTGCCAGCCTGGCCAGTATGCTTTCCAAAAAGCAGCAGAATATTGCCGATTTCAAGGAGGCATTTATTCCCATGCTGATGTGGTGTGGGGTAATATGTGGTTTAATAGCAATGACTGACTTCTCTTCTGGTTTATTGCTGTTTGTCACCTGTCTATTGATCATGTTCATAGGGCGGGTACCGATAAAATACTTATTGATGTTATTAATAGTGGGTGCTCTCGCAGGAAGTCTAGCCGTTCAGTTCGGCCAGCGGGGAGAAACCGTTATATCGCGTGTAGAACGATTTTTCAGTGAAGACGAAATACCATTCCAAGCCAAACAATCCTACATAGCCATAGCTACGGGTGGTATTACCGGAAAAGGACCGGGTCGAAGCGATCAGCGAAACTTCCTGCCACATCCCTATTCTGATTTCATATATGCCATAATTATTGAAGAGTATGGTCTGATTGGTGGTGTGCTGGTGATAGTACTCTACCTGACCCTGCTGTACAGGGGTATGCGTACCGTGGCAAAAAGTGACCGGGCTTTTGGAGGGTTGCTCTCTGCCGGCTTGTCATTTGCCCTGGTGTTACAAGCCCTGGTGAATATGGGTGTGGCAGTGGGACTGGGTCCCATAACGGGACTGACCTTGCCCTTGCTGAGTATGGGGGGCACTTCATTGTTGTTCAATGGCATTGCCCTGGGGATCATTTTAAGTGTGAGCAGGGATGAGCCGGATAAACCATTGAAGCAAAAAGTTAAACTAAACCGGAACCTGTCAAGCGCTGCCTAATGAACGATAAAATGGCCAGTAAATTGAAAGTAATTATATCCGGTGGAGGCACTGGTGGACACATATATCCGGCAATTGCCATAGCCAATGCTTTGCAAAGAATAAATGATGATATCGAGATATTATTTGTAGGGGCAGAAGGAAGAATGGAAATGCAAAAGGTACCTGAAGCGGGATATAAAATAGTGGGTTTACCCATAACCGGGATACAACGGCGCCTAACCCTCAAGAACCTGACATTCCCTTTCAAACTCTGGTCAAGTATTCAAAAAGCGAAAAAAATTATTAAAGAATTCCAACCCCAGGTTGTGGTAGGAGTTGGTGGCTTTGCCAGTGGCCCGTTATTGTATGCTGCCACCAAAGCGGGAATACCGGCCCTGATACAGGAGCAAAACGGATATGCCGGTCTGGCCAATAAATGGTTGGCGGACAAAGTGCAAAAGATCTGCGTAGCCTATGAAAACATGGACAGGTATTTCCCCAGGGAAAAGCTGATCCTTTCCGGAAACCCGGTGAGAAGTGATTTGATGAATACTGCAGCGCGTAAGCAGGAAGGACTTGCATTCTACCGTCTGGACCCCGAGCGGCCGGTGATCCTGGTCATCGGGGGAAGCCTGGGTGCCCGGACCATCAATCAAAGTATCCTGACAAACCTGGAACTGATTACCGAAAGCGGAGTGCAACTGATCTGGCAAACCGGAAAGTTCTACTATGAGGATATCAAGAAGCAGCTGCAGGACATGGACCAGTCAGATATCAGGCTATGTGAATTCATCAAAGAAATGAGTTTGGCTTATGCCGTATCGGATATCGTAATCTCCAGGGCCGGGGCATTGTCAATAGCTGAATTATGTCTGGTTCAAAAACCAGCGATACTGGTGCCTTCGCCAAATGTGGCAGAAGACCACCAGACAAAAAATGCTATGGCATTGGTAGAACAGCAGGCAGCCATGTTGGTGCGGGATGCGGTTGCCGGTGATGAGTTGGTGAAGAAAGCTATGGAGTTGGTGGGTGATCAGCAGCGTAAAAGTGAGTTGTCCAGAAATATTGGAAAAATGGCACGGCCCGATGCGGCCGATGACATTGCTTCGGAAGTATTGAAGTTGGTGAGTTGAAAATTGACGAGTTAAATATGATCTACTTTTTAGGTATTGGAGGTATTGGGATGAGCGCTTTAGCACGTTGGTGTCAGCAACAGGGGATTGCCATTGCAGGCTACGATAAAACTGCTTCGGAGATTACCAGGTCACTGGAGCACCAGGGCGTACCGGTCAGTTACCGTGATGATAAGGAAACTATTCCGCCCCAGTTGCTGCAGGACCCTGAAGGTAAGCTGGTGGTTTATACCCCTGCGGTTCCGTCGGACAACGAGATTTTGGTGACGCTGAAATCACATAATCTGCCATTTCTCAAGCGCTCTCAGCTACTGGGGATTATTTCCAAGCCATATTTTACTGTGGCAGTAGCTGGTACCCATGGCAAGACTACTACGTCCTCCATGATCGGTCACCTTTTGAAACATGCGGGACGTTCCTGTAGTGCGTTTATTGGAGGTATAACAACAAATTATCTCACCAACTACCTTTCTGCTGGTGATAATAATACCGGGGAAAGCATTATGGTGGTCGAAGCCGACGAGTTTGACCGGTCATTTTTAACTCTTACCCCTGATATCGCCGTAATTACTGCCATGGATGCGGATCACCTGGATATTTATGGTGATACCACTCAAATGCAGCAAAGTTTTAGGGAGTTTGCGGGCAAGGTGAAGCCGGGGGGTAAGATTTTTATAAACCATAAAGTGGTCAACCTTTTAAGGGACCATGTGCCATCTGCAGTAACTATTTACTCCTATGGTCTTGAATCTGGCATTTTTAAAGCAACCGATATAAACGTACAGGACAGCAAGTTCATTTTTAACCTTCAATCCCCAGAAATTAACATGGAGCAACTCAACTTAAACATGCCGGGTTTCCACAACGTGGAAAATGCAATGTCTGCCATTGCCGTTGGCTGGTCATTAGGACTAAACGAAAAGGAAATTAGGGAAGCCCTGGCTTCCTACTCGGGGGTGAAAAGGCGGTTTGAGTATATTATAAATGATCCGGATCTGGTATTCATCGATGATTATGCGCATCATCCGGTAGAGATCAAAGCATTGCTCTACTCAATAAAGAAACTCTATCCTAAAAAGAAAGTTACCGCAATCTTCCAGCCCCATTTATTCACCCGAACCAGGGATTTCCATCAGGAGTTTGCCCATAGTTTAAGCCTGGCAGACGAGGTGATCTTACTGGATATATATCCTGCAAGGGAAAAACCCATACCCGGAGTCACTTCCAATATTATTGCCAGCCACATCGATGTTCCCTGTGAACTTACCAATGAAGACCATCTGCTGGAACTGTTGGAAAGCAAAAAGCTGGAAGTGGTACTGACCATTGGAGCGGGAGATATAGATCAGCAGGTTGAGCCCATAAAAAATCAATTATTGAAACTACTGACCAATGATAAAGCAAAATAATATCGTCCGCGGTCTCAAGATAGCTGCCATGTGCCTGGTGCTTTTAGGTGCCATTGGATTTGCAGAGAAAAAGCATAATGACCGGGTTTTTGACCAGGTAGAAGTGCGAATAAATAATCAGAACGGTAATTATTTCGTGATGGAAGACGATGTGATTGCCCTGATTGCACTCAATGCTGACCTGGGCGATCATATTACCGCTGAAATGATGACGGAGATGGAAGCAAACCTGCTCAACCAGGATTACATTGAGGAGGCACAGGTATACAGGGATCTCAGTGGAAAGCTGTTGGTGGAAGTCAGGCAGAGTGAACCAATTGCCAGAATTGTTAGACCCAAGGATCCGGACGCCTATGTTTCATCAGATGGCAAAATGTTACCGGTTTCGGAGAAATATAGTGCCAGGGTTTTATTGGTTACCGGTAACTACACAGATCGGATCATTAACGGAGTTGATCAGGAAACCGAAACCCCGGACCGGGTATTTGAACTCATTAAATATATATATGAGACACCTTTTTGGCGGGCACAAATTGCCCAGCTGGATATAGACGCCCAGGGGAATGTAATTATGTATCCCCAGGTAGGTAAACAGCTGATAGAATTTGGTGACCCGGACAATATTGAAAGCAAGTTCACCAGGTTGGATACCTTTTATCGTAAGATCTTGCCCAAGAAGGGTTGGAATGAGTACCAGCGGGTAAGTGTCAAATACACGGACCAAATAATTTGTGAATAAGAAACATCAGTAAAAACCTAAACACTTAAACTATTAACAATTTAATACCATAGAAAAATGCAAAGAGATAAAATCGTTGTTGGCCTGGATATAGGTACCACCAAGATCTGCGCCATCGTTGGACGAAAAAACGAGTACGGAAAGTTGGAAGTACTTGGGATGGGCAAGGCGGTATCCGACGGGGTTATCAGAGGCATCGTTACCAATATTGATAAAACCGTACATGCCATATCCAAAGCAGTTGCCGAAGCGGAGGAACAGGCGGGAATTGATATCCGGGTGGTAAACGTGGGTATAGCGGGACAGCACATTAAGAGCTCAGTACATCACGGAAGTATTACCCGTAAGTCGAACGACGATGAGATAACCATTGAAGACGTTAACCGGCTGACCAATGACATGTACCGGATCGTGATCCCTCCGGGAAGTGAAATTATACACGTAATGCCTCAGGATTATGTGGTGGACTATGAAGATGGAATTAAGGATCCGGTGGGTATGTCGGGTGTAAAGCTGGAGGCGGACTTTCACGTGATTACTGCACAAACCAACGCTATTAACAACGTGAATAAATGCGTGCGACGGGCGGGGCTGAAAATTGAGAACCTGATACTTGAACCACTGGCATCGAGCCTGGCGGTGTTAAGTGATGAAGAAAAAGAAGCGGGAGTTTGTCTGGTGGACATAGGAGGCGGCACTACTGATATCGCCTTGTTTTATGACAACATCATTCGGCATACCGCGGTAATTCCGTTTGGGGGCAATATAATTACCACCGATATCAAGCAGGGGTGTTCTGTAATGCAGCATCAGGCCGAGCAGCTTAAAGTGCGGTTTGGCAAAGCCATTGCGGAGGAAGCGAACCCCAATGAAATTGTAAGTATCCCCGGACTGAGGAACAGACCTCCCAAAGAGATATCGATTAAAAATTTGGCCCATATCATTGAAGCCAGGATGGAGGAGATCATTGAGTTGGTGCACACGGAAATCATTACTTCGGGTTACGAGAAGAAACTGGCAGGTGGGTTGGTAATAACCGGTGGAGGTTCCCAGCTACAGAATATCAAGCAGCTGTTCGAATACATGACGGGAATGGATGCACGAATCGGTTACCCCAACGAACACCTGGGTAAAAGTAAGATTGAGATAGTGAAGAGCCCCATGTATGCAACCGGTATCGGTCTAGTACTTTCCGGGTTCAGGGCACTTGATGAGCGTGATAATCGCTACCAGCAGGTTGGTGTGGGACATACTCCGGTAAAGGAGAATAATGGGACAGATTTTTTTAAGCGCATACTGGACAAAACCAAAGATCTTTTGATCGATGACTTTGATGACAAGGACTATAAGTAACAAAAAACCATAAAGTAAATTTTTTTAATTATGACACTAAACACCTATAAATTCGAAATTCCCAAACACCACAAATCCATAATAAAGGTAATTGGTGTAGGTGGTGGAGGTAGTAATGCCGTAAACCACATGTTTAATCAGGGTATCAAAGACGTGGAATTCATTGTCTGTAATACGGATGCCCAGGCACTTAACAACAGCCCCATACCGAACCGGTTGCAAATCGGTGTTCACCTTACCCAGGGATTAGGGGCCGGTGCCAATCCGGAAGTAGGCAAAAATGCCGCTATCGAGAACAAAGAGGAAATCAGGGATCTGCTTCACGAACACACCAAAATGGTATTCATTACCGCTGGAATGGGTGGAGGAACCGGTACCGGGGCGGCACCGGTGATCGCCAAAGTAGCTAAGGAACTGGATATCCTTACCGTGGGTATTGTTACCGTTCCCTTTGGATTTGAAGGGAAGAAAAAAATGCAGCAGGCGCAACTGGGAATAGAGGAGCTCAAGCAGAATTGTGATACTGTTTTGGTTATTCTCAATGACAAACTGAGGGAGATCTATGGTAACCTGGCCATAAGTGAGGCATTTGCCAAAGCTGATAACGTTTTGACTACTGCCAGTAAAGGCATCGCGGAGATAATTACCGTACCAGGTTATGTAAACGTGGATTTCGAAGATGTCAAAACCGTAATGATGGATTCTGGAGCAGCGGTAATGGGTTCTTCCACTACTGAAGGAGAAAACCGTGCAAGGAGAGCAGCGGAAGAAGCCATAGCTTCACCGTTACTCAATAATGAAAACATTCACGGGGCTCAGAAGATATTGCTCTCGATTATCAGTGGTGAAGAGGCAGAATTACAGATGGATGAGCTCACCGATATCACAGAATATATTCAGGAAGTAGCCGGAACCGATGCGGAAGTTATATTCGGTCACGGAGTGGATCCGGATTTGGGCGATAGCATTCGGGTTACCATGATCGCTACCGGGTTTGACAGTTCCGTAGGCGGAATAACGGAAAATCAACGCACTGTGTTTGATCTGGAATCAAATAAGCAAATAGGTTTATTCGAACGCGCCAAGGAGCCTACCAAAGAACCTGTGAAAGAAGAGGAGATCAGTAAGCCCAACAAAACATATTCATTCGAGGGGTCCTCACAGCCGAGTGATACCCAAACCGAAGAAGCACCGGAAGAACTGGAAGATAAAGTATTCAAATGGAACTTCGATACGGGTATGGAGGAAAAGGATGACGATCAGGAAGCTCAAACGGTAGACCCTTTTAAAACCTCCTTTATGAAGCATGAAGAGTCGGAGGAAGTGCAGGATAAAAGGGCCAGGTTACAGCAGCAGGCTGCGGAACGGGTCAACCGGCTCAAGGGGATGAATAACCCGGTGGATACCGACAATTTTAAAGAAAAACTTGATGTGCCAGCGTATCTGAGAAAAGAGGTTCGATTGCAGGATGTTCCTCATAGTTCGGAAAAGAACATTTCCAGGTACCAGCTAAATGATGATAATCAGATTCTGGGGCACAACAGGTTCCTGCATGATAATGTGGACTAGAACCCTTTTGGGTATTTTTTATAGTTGATAGTTAAGTGGTTTTTTGATGTTTAGTGGGGAAAAGTCCCGTGTTTGCACGGGACTTTTTCTGTTTAGAATTTTACCAGGTCCCTTATCTGCATGGTCAGTAATTCCAGCAGCAGTTTGTCGGTGATCTTTCCCTGACGAAAGACTTTTTCTACACCTGGAATACGCACTTTTAGCGCCAAGACATGCATGCCCAGATAATTCAGTATATCGGTCAGGTGACTCAGGGCCAGAGCCCCGCCCTGAACCCCGGAAGATAGCCCTACCATAGCGCATTTCTTATCCTTAAGTGGGTTGGGATAATCCATGCCATCGATGAATGCTTTCAGTACTCCCGGGAACGACCCGTTATATTCCGGTACTACAAATACCAGTTTTTCCGAATCTTTGATTAGTTCGGTCATTTGATTGAAGGTTTGATTCGACCCGGAGTTTTCATACAAGGCAGATCCTACAAAGTCTGTAGGCAGATCCTGTAGGTCGAGTATCTGACTGGATACCTGTTGCTGACGTAATAAGTCCTGATAAAACTCAGAAATGGATTTTGATACCGCCAATTTGCGATTGGTGCAACTGATAATGGTAATCATAATTTTCGATGAACCGCTAAGATAACAGGTATCTGGTTACTGGTGGCGCAATATTGGATATTAGTTGCATATTCGACTTTCCGGTGAAGGCAAAAAGGCCTGTTTGCCAAGTTATAACCCGGCAATTGGCAAGTTTTGTTCTAAATCAACGCGTGTAATATTATATATGGTAATATTTTAAAATAAATGATGCACTTCCTAGTTTTACAGGCAGTTGTGTTATGTCCATCTCGGTAAAAAATCTCACCAAGATCTATGGCCGGCAGAAGGCCCTGGATAATGTTTCTTTCAGTGTTGAACAGGGAGAAATCGTGGGTTTCCTGGGTCCAAACGGTGCTGGGAAATCCACTACCATGAAAATAGCTACCTGCTATCTGCCTCCAAGTTCCGGAACCCTTGAAGTCTGTGGTATCAATGTGGAGGAAGACCCTCTGCAGGTGCGTCATCAGGTAGGATATTTGCCGGAACATAATCCCCTTTATCTGGATATGTATGTCCATGAATACCTGGGGTTTATCGGTCATGTCCATAAACTGAGGGGAAAGGAGTTGAGGGAGCAGGTGAAGCGAGTAGTGGAAATGTTCGGGCTTACCAAGGAGCAGAACAAGTTGATTGGTGCACTATCAAAAGGTTATAGACAACGGGTGGGTTTGGCGCAAGCTTTAATCCATGATCCAAAGGTATTGATACTGGATGAACCTACTACCGGACTGGATCCCAACCAGATCACGGAAATTCGCAATTTGATTAAAGAAGTAAGCCAGCAGAAAACCGTTTTATTCTCTACTCATATCATGCAGGAGGTACAGGCTTTGTGTCAGAGAGTGGTGATCATAGATAGCGGGAAAATTGTAGCGGATCAAAATGTCGACAGATTAAAAGATGCTTCGGGTGTTGCCGGTGAACATCAAACCATCAGGGTTTTATTTGAGAACAGGGTAAACAAAGAGGATATTGGTAAAATACCAGGTGTAATTGAAGTCCATCCGAAAACGGATGGCAGCTTCTTATTACTGTCAGCGGGAGATCAAGACATCAGATCAAATATATTTCATTATGCAGTGGAGAATGACTGGGTACTGGTAGAACTCACCAGGGAATCTCACAGTCTGGAAGAGGTGTTCAAAGAGCTTACCGGAAAAGGAGGCAGCGGTGGTTAGCGTTTTCAGAAAGGAAGTTGCCGGGTTTTTAAATTCACTAATTGCATACATTGTCATCAGTGTTTTTCTCACTGGCATTGGACTGCTGATGTGGGTCTTTCCCCAAACAAACATACTCGATTATGGTTTTGCCGATATGGGGACACTTTTTGGGCTGGCACCTTACGTATTTATGTTTCTTATTCCGGCAATTTGTATGCGGCTATTTGCGGAAGAACGAAAATCGGGTACCATGGAACTGTTGTTTACCCGTCCGCTTACGGATATGCAGGTGATCCTGGGGAAATATTTCGCCGGGTTGTTCCTGGTGTTGTTTTCACTTTTGCCTACCCTGATCTATTATTATTCGGTATCCGAGTTGGGAAACCCCAAAGGTAACCTCGACAGTGCGGGGATAATGGGCTCTTATGTAGGGCTGCTTTTACTGGGTGCTTTCTTTACTGCACTGGGTGTGTTGTCTTCCGCAGTAACTGAGAATCAGATTGTGGCATTTATTCTGGCTGCTTTTCTCTGCTTTATATGCTACGATGGTATTCAGGCAATAGCTTCCTTGGAGGCGGTGGGATCTGCGGGGTACTTTATTGAGCGTCTTGGGGTAATTTATCACTACAATGCCCTGAGTCGGGGATTGATGGACAGCCGGGACGTGTTGTATTTCGCAAGTATTACTATCGCAGTACTGTTATTGACAAAACTGGTAATCGGCAGCAGGAAATGGTGAAAAACAACTCAAAGTCGACCGGTGATATTTTAAAGCTATTGATTGGGTTTATGATACTGATAATCATAAATCAGGTGGCTGCCAGGTTCCCGATGCGTTGGGACCTCACTGAGGAGAACCGATTTTCAATACAACCTGCAACCAAAGAATTGTTAACCGGCCTGGATCAAAAGGTTTATATCGATGTATACCTGGAAGGCGATTTACCGGCAGGTTTTGCCCGTCTGAGAAAGTCGATAATAGAAACCCTGGACGAGTTTAAGGTTTATGCCAGTGATAATCTTCAGTATCGATTGGTAGACCCGGCACAGGCCACCGGCGCCAATTCCCGCAATGAGTTCTACGCCAGTCTGGCGGAAAAGGGTATTCAACCGTCTAATGTTATTGATACCAAAGAAGGCCAGCGGACCGAAAAACTGGTTTTCCCCGGGGCAGTGGTGGCACAAGGTACCCGCGAAGCCGGGGTTTTGCTGTTAAAGGGAAACAAGGGTGCGGGGCCGGACCAACAGTTGAATCAAAGTATTGAGGGGTTGGAATACGAACTTGCCGCCACTATAAGGGGGTTGTCAAGCCAGCACCGCAAGAGGGTGGGTCTGGTACAGGGACACGGAGAGCTAACGGGCAGGCCAGCTACGGATTTTACCTCCAGCCTCTCAACAAGGTACCAACTGGGAGAGGTGAACCTGACCAATTATGGAGATTTGATTGGCTATGAGGTACTAATTATCCTAAAACCGGTGGAGCCGTTCACGGAAGCGGAGAAGTACAACCTGGATCAGTTTATTATGGAGGGGGGGAAAGCCATGTTTTTTCTCGATGCACTTCACCTGGATATGGACAGTATCAAGGGCACTGGTACCTATGCCTTTCCTTACCAGACCAATCTGGACGATATGTTGTTCCGCTATGGCGTTCGTATCAACAAGGATTTGGTGGTAGATCGCTACGGGCAGCGATATCCAATAATTGTCGGCTCTTTGGGTAATCAGCCTAATATTCAATGGATGCCCTGGCCCTTTTTCCCACTGCTGAACCATACCGGAGATCATCCGATAGTCAAAAACCTGGATGCTGTAAGCAGTCGTTTTATTTCCAGCATTGATACTGTCAAAGCGGAAGGCGTAAGAAAGACACCTCTGTTGTTTTCTTCACAATATGCTTTGGCAGCGGAATACCCGGTAAAGGTCAGCCTGAACGATTTGCGCAAGGATTTCAATCCGGAAACCTTTAATCAGGGTCCGATACCGCTTGCCTACCTGTTGGAAGGAAGTTTTACTTCTTTGTATAAAAACAGACTGGCTCCGGAAGGAATTATAGCATCAGATAAACTGGAGGCGGGAGATTCAAAAATTGTGGTAATAGCTGATGGTGATATGATGACCAGTCAAATAAATCCTAAAACCGACCGCCCACTGCCTATGGGGTTTGATCTGGCCTCACAACAAGAGGCTTTTGCCAACCGGGACTTTCTGCTGAACGCCATGGCATATCTTCTGAATGACCGGGGGATAATCAATGCCAGAAACAAGGAGGTGAAGATTCGTCCCTTAGATACGGTGAGAATTTCCGGACAACGGTTGCGCTGGCAGATTTTTAATTTAGTAACGCCCCTGGTGTTGCTGATTTTATTTGGGGTAGTGAGACATTTTCTACGTAAACGCAAATACGCCAGTTTCTAATGAAGGTGACTAACAATATAAAGCTGGCAATCGTTCTGGGACTATTGATCATGATTTCGGTAACCCTGGAGCTCTGGGAAACTAATACATCATCAACCGGAGTAAATACAGAGCTGTTTGTAGTTGATAATATTGAACTGGTTGACAGGGTGGTTATTACTAATCAGACCGGCACCATGGATTGTCGGGCATTTCCGGGAGGGTTTATGATCAACCAGCGATACCCCATGGATCAAGGCGTATTGAACATTCTGGCCGCCGTATTTCAGCAGATCAGGGTGCAAAGACCGGTTTCCGGACCAGAGCAAGAGGAAATTGTATCTATGATACGGCAAACCGGTAGTAAGGTGGAAGTTTTTCAGGGAGAAAACCTGTTACTATCATTTTGGGCAGGAGGAGATGAGGCACAGCAGAAATCATATTTCGTAACGCTACAGGATGAGGTATATCTGGTACAGCTGCCTGGATATTCCAGTTATGTAAGCGGACTGTTTCAAATGCCTCTGTCAAGTTGGCGCAGCCGGGAGGTTTTCCAGAACAGTTGGCGCTCGCTAATGTCTTTTTCCTATCAGGACTTCGAGCAGCCCACCAATGATTTTCAAATCACTTACCGGGATCCGTTTTTTGCCGTTAGCGGTGTCCAGCAATTAGATAGTAATAAGGTAATGAACTATCTACAGGACCTGATTTCTCTTAAAGCATCGT
>JAUIKU010000040.1 GCA_030430675.1 Bacteroidia bacterium
TAGTGTCCTGGTTTGCGGTAAGGGCCGTCAGGGACCAGTACGCTCATCATTACACCGCCAACAATGGCGATGGCCGAGGTAATCAGCACCACCAGGCGCCACTGGTAGTTATCGGAAAGCATGTCTTTGGTAAAATGTGGGAATGAAGTGCCAATCACCAGGGCCCCCACCAACAGACCCAGTGATTTTCCCAGGCCTTCCTTAAAGTAATCCGATGCAATCTTCATTCCTACCGGGTATATTCCGGCCAAAAAGAATCCGGTTAATACCCGAAACACCACTAAGCTGATAAAACTATTCTGCTCCCAAATGGTGGCGGCATTAAACAAGGCGCCCAGCACCGCGCTTGCCATGAAAACTTTTGAAGGTGAAAAGCGGTCGGCTATGGTAAACAAGGCAAATATCAGGGTGCCGCCGATAAACCCCAGTTGCACTGCAGAGGTAAGATGTTCCAGTGCTGACCCTGGCAAATGAAATTCATTGATCAATTCAGGCATCACACCGTTGCTGGCAAACCAAAGGGAAGTGCAGCAAAACTGAGAAACTACAATAACCGGAAGTATTCGGGAGGTGGTCATGACACCGGCGATCTATTCCATCCACACGGGCTTTAATACCGGCTGGTGCCCCTTGGATAGTATATGCTGGTAGATCTCCGGTTTTCTGGCATTTCTATATCTGTAACCACCCGCTTGTTTTAGTTTGTCAGGGGTTATGGCAGCTATCGATACCTGGTCCTCGAAACTTTTTATTTCGGTTACAATATCACCAAATGGGTCTAACACCATGGAATTCCCGTTTTTTAGCTGATCTCCATCATAACCTATGGGATTGGTAAAGGCGTAATAAACACCATTGTCATATGACCTGGCCGGAAGCCATCGCAATAGCCACTCCCTGCCTTTCCTGCCATCAAAGGCCTCCCTTAGAGCACCCGGGTTCTGATGCCGGTTCTGCCAAAGCGCGTGGTCAACAAATCCCCTGCCCGGCATGGGTGATGGGGTACAGCCGGTAACATGTGGTGCAAAGATCAGGTCGGCCCCCAGCAAAGTGGTAGCACGTACATTTTCAATTACATTATTGTCATAACAAATCAGAATACCACAGCGCCATCCCAGTAATTCAAATACCGCATATTCGTTCCCGGCGGACAAATAGGGACTTATAAACGGGTGTATTTTCCGGTAGCGAGCAATCAACCCATCTCCGTCAAAGCAAACGTAGGTATTATATATTTTGTCTTGCTCCTGCTCCAGCAATCCCGCCAGAATAACTATATCGTATTTTTTCGCCAGATCTTTAAGGTGAACACTGCTGGGGCCTCCGGGTACGTTTTCGGCCAGTTGTTCAAGCTGATTGGGCTTTAAGTCTTTTAAAAAAGTGTATGCGGTAATAGATAATTCATGAAAGCTGACAACCTCTGCTCCCTGGTCTTTAGCCTTGGCAGTTAGCTGTTCAATCACTTGTAGATTATACCGTTTGTCTCCATCCCTGGGTTGGAACTGGGCTACCGCTACCTTTAAGTCCTTCATTTGATAAACAGATGATAAGCCTTGCTAAGATAGCACAAATTTATCTCCCATTTACCGGCAAACGAACTTCAAAAACAGTATTTGTGGCGTTGGAATTATAGGAAATTTCTCCCTGCAGGGCTTTCACGGCTTTCTTTGCGATATAAAGACCGAGTCCATTTCCGGTAGACCGCTCATGTCCAACAAAGAACATATTCCATATCTTATGTTGGATGGCCGGATCTACACCACAGCCATTATCTTCCAGATTAATCGATACATGTCCATTCTGTTGGGTAACTGCTACTTTTACCTCTGGATGATTCCCCTTATTGATGGAGCTGAAGAACAGGGCATTTTCCAATAGATTTTGCATGATAATTTCTATAAGGTCCGGGTAGGAACTGAAATTGATCCCCGATTGAATCTGAGATTTCACCTCTATATTTTTTTCATCAATTAGTTCATTGTTCTGCGCTATACTGTTCTGAATGTGCTTTGAAAAATCAATAGGGTGATAATGTGATGGGTTATTGATCTCATTTACATTTATCAGTTTTTGCAACATCCGGTCCATGTTCCTGGCAGTTTCTGCAGCCCTGTCGAAAAGTTCCGATGCTTCACTCCCCAGCGTCATATGAGCAATATTGCTAAGTCCCAAAATTGAGGTCAGTGGACGGCGAAGATCATGCGAAGATTTATACAGGAATGTGTCCAGCTCTTGATTCGTTTCCTGAAGTTGGACAGTCCTTTCCGAAACTAATTCTTCCAGATGTTCATTTACCCGCTTTACCTCGGCATTCGCCTTGGACAATTGATTCTTTTGCTTTTGAAACTTCCTGGTCAACACGAATGAAATGGTACCGAAAAGACCAAGCGCCAGCGCCACAGCAATTGCCGTTATCAGCCTTTTAGTGAAAGCCTTGCTCTGCTCTTCTCGCTGCAGTTCACTAATTAACAATTTTTCTTCCAACTCATCGATATCGGTTAGTTTACTTCTGAGTATATCCAGTAGCCGCTGGAACTGTGCCTGATTTTGAAAGAACTTGCGTTCATTCTCATTGAGGATCTCATTTAGCCTTTTGATGCCTTCGATAATTATCATCTGATCGGCATTACTCAGGTTGGTCCCTCCCCCACTTAGTTTGTCTTCCAGTACGGCTACATTCTTGTCAAACTGATCTCTTATGCGATCCAGTGATTGCTGTTCAATCATAGCCTGCTCAATAAGCAGGGAAACATCGCGCTCAATTAAAGAGGAATCGGTAATGTTACCCAAGAAGTGCTCTCGCTGAAAGACGGCCAGCGAATCGTCGCGGGAGTTTACCAGGTCATGGAATTTCTGGTCTATTTTGCGTTTAAGCTCGTCGTCGAAGTTATCGATATCCACATTCTTGATCACCGCATAAAAAACAGTTAGGGATTGGATAGAGTCCAGGAAATCAAAGTCAAATTTTCTGAAATTATCAATACGGCTTAACTCCCTGGCAGAGTTATCGATAATGGTACTGGACTTGCTTATGGTTTTTGATTCGGCCTTTTTGGGCAAAGCCATCAGTCGAATAGTCCCGCTGCTGCCCTTGAATTTAATTGCTGATATCTTATATCCATTCACTGAGAACAGGTTGGTTTGGTTCAGGTCGTGATCTATTGGCAGGTTCATGACGATTTTACCGTTTTGATCGGATACGGCAGCAATAGGCTCGTTTGAATTGTACACTACCGTGGTACCCGAAATCGGCTGATTGTTATGGTCCCTTAACAGGGCGGATACTTCCTGGTAGGTTTTTGGTCTTACCACCACTTCCAAAATCCCACGGCTGAAATTCCACGATTCAACATCCAGCTTATCGTCAAGCACCTGTACGGTAGTTGGAGGCAGATCATTGGTGCTAATCTCCACGAATGCCAGCCCCTGGTCATTCACCTTGTTTGGTTCTCCCCCGTTAAGCACCACTTTTAATCCCGGATATGGGTTTAGCTTATGGTCCAGGGTCTTGAGTTGAACCATGGATTGTTCCTGGGCATAGACCGTATTGATTAGTCCCAAGGCCAGGAAGCAGCTCAGGAAAAGGCATCTTATGTACAAGTGTCGTATCATTCCCGGTTGTATTTATTTCCGACTTCCACATCACCTTTGCTCACGGGCTGACCCTGCATTGTTTTTGGTTCCTCACCCTGATGGTATGCTTTGAATTTCTCCTTTACCACCACTATCTGGTGATTGGTATACAGCTTCCTGTTTTTCGGGATATCCAGGCTTACCGTGGATTTCCCAACTTCTTTATGTTCCACTTCCAGTTTAAACTGGCTGGAATAGGGTATTTCCAGTAAGAAAGCTCCGTTTTCCCCGCTTTCGGTTTCATATACGGCAATACCCCTGGAGTTATCTATCAGGGTTATTTTGGCCTGGATAAGTAGTTGTAGGCGGGTAGGGTCACTCCAGTCCGGATCGTGATAGCGCAAAAACCCACTAATTATCAATGGATATGTTTGCAAATCCACCTCTATTTCATAAAGGTCATCATTAAACCCACCATGCTTGCGATTGGAAGCCAGAAATCCTCTGGTACCCTCTTCGTTCAAAATCAGACCAAAATCATCGCTGGGAGAATTGATTGGGTAACCCATATTCTCTACTTCCAATCCCCGATGTTTATCCAGTGAGATCTTAAACACATCCAGTCCGCCAAATCCTCCGTGTCCGTCAGATGCAAAATAAAGCACATTATCTCCGTGCAGGAATGGCGCGGTTTCATCTCCCATGGTATTTATGGGGCTTCCCAGGTTAACTGGTGGTGACCAGCCATGGCCATTTCTTTCACACCGGTAGATATCACTGCCTCCCCGGCCACCAGGCATGTCAGAAACAAAATAGAGGGTATTTCCATCGACACTGAAGCAGGGATGACTAATGGAGTATTTCACGCTGTTATACTGAAATGCCCCGATCTCTACCCACTGGTCTTTTTGCCGGGTGGCCCAGAAAAGCTGTAGTACACTCCGGCCTTCTGTTACGCCCACTCCGTTCCTGGTAAACAACATACTGTCTGACAGCATCGAGACTGTTCCCAAATGCAGCCCTTTCCCCTGCTCTTTGAACAGAGGCTTTGGCTTACCCGATATATGGCTGTCTGACACAGAATCGTATTTCAGAGATACCTGATAGATCGACTGGAACGGTTGACCGGTAACACGGTCAATTTGACTAATCCCTCCTTTTTCTTGCCTGTTGGAAACAAAGATCAGCCCTTGTTCACTATAGCTGGCACCAAATTCGGCATAGTCGGTATTGATCGTCATGGGCTTCACTTCGAAATAGGAGGAATCGGCATATAAATGGTGTATGTTTTGTAAACGCCATATTTTTTCTGTGATGGTCTGATTTTCAGGATGGTGCTGTTGATATTTTCTTAACCAGGCAATGGCCTTTTTATAGGCACCCTGTGAAGTAAGTGCTTCCGCGTATACATAGGCGTCCTCCGGGCTTAATGATTTTCCTGTCCCCAGATACTGTTCGAACCAGTATACTACCCGGTCCGGTCGATACAAATAGTTACAGGTTTGAGCCAGTTTAAGGTATATCTCCGGTCCGGCTTTACCCTTCTTCTCTGCTTCCAGATATAAATCCAGCGCATTTTGATAGCTTTGGTTATCAAAGTACTTGTCCGCCCTTTTCATACTATTCCCCAAACCGCTGAAAACAGTTTCCTGTGCCTGCAACTGTGTAGATATCAGGGTACCCATCAAAACTATTCCTATATGTCGATAAATAATCTTCACAACTGACAGCTATCTGGGACGTTTTACTTTGAACCTTGAAAACTTGAATATGTAATTGAGCATAATCTCATGAGAGCTTCGGCTCAGTTCCCCAACTTCACCCAGCGGGTAGTCAAAGCTATAGCCTGTTTTTAACTGTGGGGTCAATTTTGCCTGTAAGATCAGGTCAATAGACTCAAATGAACGATATGAGATTGCCGTTAGCAGCACTTCATTAAATATTGCCGCCAGGTTAAAGTCAACCGAAACTGGTAGTCCGGGCAGGTATTTCACTAGAAAACCGGGTTGGATTTTTACATTGTGGCTTAAAGGCACCCTGTATCTGCTGTACAGAAAATAGTGAGGCCTGTTTAACGCTACGGTTACTGAATCATTGAACCTGGTTTTACTGGAAAACAGTTGCGGAGCAGAAAGACCGATGTGCAGTTTAGGATCCCGGTAGTATATTCCCGTACCGACTTCCAGGGAGTTGGTGGTCTCTTTGAACGAGCTAATCCCCGGATCATTGGGGTTTTGCAGTTGACTGGCGATGGCACCATAGTCAGATTGTTTATGATTTATACCCACTTGTAAGCCAAATGATAAAAAGGCTTCCGCATTTACCTGGAGATGATAAGCGTAGCTGGTATTGAAAGTCAGGTTCTGATGGATACCCACCTTATCATTGATTATTGAAGCTCCCAAACCAATGTGTTCATTCTTGAAGAGAGAGTGTGCTGACAGGGTTTGGGTGGCTGGTGCGCCCTCCAGTCCGGTCCACTGGCTTCGGTGGACCGCGGTAATACTCAGTGCCTCATGGGAACCGGCAAAAGCCGGATTAATGATCAGCTCGTTGGAAAAATACTGGCTGTACTGCCCCATTTGCTGTGCTGATAAAGTAAGAGCAGACAAGGTCAGAAACAGCGATATGGTCATTTTGTGCAACATAACTATTTGACCAACTCAACATATCCCTTTAACGACCCGTAGCCCTGTATTCTAATATTGTAGAAGTAAGTGCCGGCCGGCACCATACCTTTGGTTGGATTTTTTCCATGGTTCCCGGTGCCATCCCACACTACATTTTCGTTGTTATAACCGTCAGCCTGGAAAATGATACTTCCCCACCTGTCAAATACCAGCACTGAATTTTCCGGATACTGCTCAATTTTGTCAATATTCCACTGATCATTGATACCGTCGCCATTGGGGCTAAAGGCTTTATAAACTCCCAGATCTGCTTCAATCGACATGTCATTATCAATTACTTCAACGTTAAAGCTGCAGGTTTGCAGGTTTCCGGCATGGTCTATGGCGGTATAGGTAACTGTGGTTACTCCCTTGGAAAAGGTACTTCCGGGTTGATGAGAACTGGTCAAACTATTGATACCGCAATTGTCAGTAGCTGTTGGTTCTGTCCAGCTAACTACTGCACTGTTATCGCCTGGGTAGGTTTCAGTTATTACGGTATCGGCGGGACAACCGGTAATTACCGGTGGCTGATGATCTTCCAGGGTGACATTGAAGCTACAAAAAGTGGAATTGCCGCTTTCGTCAGTGGCAGTATAGCTGACTGTAGTAGTACCTATGGTAAAATTATCACCTGGATTGTGAGTACTGTTGAAAGATCGCAGAGAACAATTGTCGCTGGCCGTAGGTAACGTCCAGCTTACCGGCATGGAGCATGCTGTGGTAGCATCCATAACAATATCACCGGGACAATTGCTTATCACCGGTGGCTGGTTGTCCAGTACATTTATACTAAAAGTACAGGTGCTGAATGCTCCTTGTTGATCCAGAGCGGTATAGGTAACGGTGGTGGTACCCAGTGGAAAAAAATCACCCGGTGTATGCGAGCCAAAAAAGTTTGTCAACTGGCAATTATCAGTAGCGGTAGGTGGTGTCCATTGCACTGACACTTCATCACAATCCGGGCTGGTAACGGTAATATCTGCCGGACAACCTTTGATTTCAGGTTGCTCGCTGTCCACTACTCTAACCACAAACGAGCAGGTTGTGGAATTTCCGTGTTTATCAATGGCGGTATAGCTAACAGTGGTGCTACCCAAAGGAAATACCTCACCGGGTTTATGGCTACTGGTAAAAGACTCAATGTCACAATTATCCGATGCTTTAGGCTCGGTCCAACTGGCTGAAGCGCTGCACCCGCTTCCGGTAGACACCACCAGATCCGATGGGCAATCGATGATTACAGGATTTAAAATATCAATGATACAATTCCCACCATAGACGGCATCACAGAAATCGCCGGAACAGCCAGTACCCGAATCCTTACAACCACCTGTGCCGGCAGGAAACTGGGGACAGGTTATTCCACAATCCATGCAGCCATCGTTGGTATTTTCAAATTGCTCGAATACCTGAACGGTACCAAGACCTTCCCACACCAACCCAAATAACCTGTTTTGCAAGCTGCCATTTACCTGCAGTGTTCCGTTTACAATCAGGTCAAATGAACAGGTGTTTCCTGATTCGCAGCCGCCATTTTTTGCGTCGAGCTGAAGATTACCATCGACCACAACCGTTACACCCACGGGAATAATTATCGTACCATCACCTTGGGCGGCAATGGTAAGATTACCCTGAATATTGATAGTGGCGGGAGAATCGAAAGTAAATGTATCGTTGTCGTCCAAAAAAATGTCTTTACCCAGGTTTAAGCTACCGGGACTGCCTCCACAAGCCACACTGAAGAGCTGGCTGGAGGTTCCGGGAAAGTCGACGTCGCAATTTTGCGCATGTAGCTGGGTAGGGATTACTAGCATTGGCAGGAGAAGCCATACCAGGGCTGTCCGGGAATTGCCACCAGGCAAAGGAGCCTTCTTGATAACAGCGATTAACCAGTCAAATACGATTTCACCAAGTTGCGCGCTCCAATCGCACTTTAAACGTCCACCTTCAACAATCATTAACAGGCTATACACCCTCGAACGGGCCTATCATTTGTTACAACACCTATAATTAACTTTTAAAGAAGCTTAATAAACAGTTGAAAACGAATCTATTCGCAAACCAAACATTACATGGGTAACTGGCTCAATGGTTTTATAAATACTGGTTATCGGATACCTAAGCAGTAAAAAGATCGATATACCGGCCGATTCCACTTTTCCAAGTAAACTTTTGCAGGCTTGGCAGCCCAATTAACTCGCGAGCGTGGTTTATTTCTGACAGGCCAATTGATCCCTGCGCAGTTATACAGGAAGCAATTAGCGTTTTAAGTGTATTTGAACTTATTCTAATGGTATGAGGGCTGGTTCTGGCAGGGTGAATATGCACAAAACGACGTGGTCTGTTGCCGGGCAAAAGCACCCAATTTGAGTGGTCTGATAAACTTACTATAAGGTCGCTCTTTATTTCATTTAAATATTCAATAAAAGATATCTTACTATCTAATAATGAGACATTTAAATAGTCTAATAATTGCGTAACTATTTCTAAGGTTGACAACGATCCGCAATAGAGATCTACTGGGGAACCGGCAATTGAGTTGAGTGCGTACTTTATATCTGAAGCGTCCCCGGAATAATGTTTAATGAATTGCCTGATAAATCCCAAATGATGCTTCAGCGGGTTGAATAAGAGCGGTTCGGGTATTTGGTACACGATGCTTCATCTAAAAGGTCTTCAGGACCTCACGTATTCCGGATATGACCATTTGCACACCCATTACTGCAATGATTAATCCCATGAGCCTGGAAGTAACGTTCATCACATCTTTACCCAGAAATTTCACCAATTTATCTGACCACAGGAATAAGACGTATAACAGGCCACAGACCAGAAATAGTAATATTATAATGCCAATAGTGCCCTTCCAGGATGGATACAGCCCTGTAAAGTTAATGGCGGTAGCAATGGTTCCGGGACCGGCGATTAGCGGAATAGCCAGTGGTGATATGGCTATTTCATTTAGACTTTTATCTGACCGGTCGATTTCTTTGACGGGTGTGTGTGATTTTGCGCCTCCGGTAGCAAGCAATTCAAAACCGGCATGAACAATTAACAGCCCTCCGGTTATTCGAAACGCGGGCAAAGTAATATCAAATGCTGAAAAGATGGCATTCCCCAGCAGAATGAAGATTGTCACTACTAAAAAGGAGGTGACAGCGGTCTTTAATGCGATTTGTCTTCTGGAGTTGTTGTCAAACCCGGATGTCATGGCTATAAACACCGGAGTATTTCCAATGGGATTCATGATGGCAAAGAATCCCATAAACACTGTAGTAGCAAAAAGCTGCATGTTTTCCATAACTACGTACCGCAATTTTTAGAGGTATGCTGTGATTGTGATAACTACATAATTATCCTCATTTTTTGCGGAAAGGCTTCCTGATATTACCTTGCCTTTATCAATGGACAACTACCTCCATTGTGATTTGTAAAATAGGCTTTTTAGCCTAGACCAGCAAGCTGGTTTGGTTTAAGACACACAGGATCCAGTTATGAACAGACGTCAATTTATTGCCAGTTGCGGTATGCTCTCGATAGTGGCACCTGGCATTTCCGGTAAATCAAACCCTTCTCAAAAGGTGATTACGGTGTTGGGACCTGTAAATATCAGCCAACTGGGTACTACCCTTAGTCATGAACATATTTTGGTAGATTTTATCGGGGCCGATAACTATGATCCCAATCGTTGGAGCAGGAATGTGGTGATTGAGGCGGTGTTACCATACCTGCAGGAATTAAAGCAGCTAGGTGTAAATACCATCTTTGAATTTACTCCGGCATACCTGGGACGCGATCCCATATTGCTGCAAAGGCTTTCGACTAAAAGTGGGATTAACCTGGTCACCAACACCGGATATTACGGAGCAGTTGACAATAAATACCTGCCGGAAGACGCTGTTGATTTAAGTGAAAACGAATTGGCTGGAATTTGGACCGGAGAGTTTGAAAGGGGCATTGATGGAACCGGAATTAAACCCGGATTTATTAAGATTAGTGTCAATCCAGGTCAATTAAGTGATTTACATAAAAAATTAGTGCGGGCCGCCGCCACTACACATCTCAATACCGGGCTTACCATTGCCTCGCATACGGGTCCGGCCCTGCCTGCCTTTGGCCAGCTAGAGATAATCTCAGCAATGGGCGTACATCCTTCCGCTTTTATCTGGGTGCATGCTCAAAACGAAAAAGACACTACACATTACAGGGAAGTTGCCGGGATGGGTGCCTGGGTCAGCCTGGACGGAATACAAAAAGACAATGTTGACCACTATATCGAATCTCTTACGGTACTAAAACAAAACAAGCTACTGCACCGGGTATTGATTTCACATGATGCCGGTTGGTATGAACCGGGCAAACCCTGGCAAGGACCCAAACGAAAGTATACCGACATTATACAGTATCTGGTACCCAAATTAAAGAACAGCGGGTTTACCGATAAAGATATAACGCAATTATTGGCTATCAATCCCGGAAAGGCCTTTGCCATTGGGGTCAGAAAGCAATAGTTTTTCCGCTTATCTCATTCTACCACCTCCGCGAAAGCCTCTGGAAGGTGCTGCACGCTGATATGACTGAACTCGCTGCTGGCCGCGACTCCGGTTGTACTGGGAACGATTAATAGAGTTGGGTGTGGTGGTGGTGTTTTTCCAGGAACCTTGATTTCTCTGCTGCCAGTTACCTGAGCTGTTTTGTCGATAAATGTTTCCATTCCGGTCAGAATAGACATTATTAGATGGCCTGGTACGAGCGGCATCAGTTGCTGGTCTGGTTGCCCCAGTTGGGCGCTGAGCAGGTCTTGAAATTGCTCCCGGTTGCGCAGCAGGCCTGTTTGCAGGCAATTGTGAGGGCCGTTGTACGGGTCTGGTTGATGGCCTGACTCCAGTATTTTTGATACCACTGGCCCTGTCCCGGTAGGTATTGGCGGGCCTGGCCTGGGGACGCGTTCGATCGTTACTGGCTACTGTACCTGGTCTGCGGTTGGGCAGGGTACCAGGTCGGTTGGCAATGGCCCCATCCATGCGACCCTGCCAATACCCATGTCTATAACCGTTGTAATAACCATGCCGGTATCCATAGCGATAGCCACAGGGGCCCCACCATCCATTATAACCGCCGGAATGAAAGGAAAAACTAAGCCAGCCATAGCTTACCCCAAATGAAAACCCCCAGCCGGTCCATGGGTTATAATGTACACCAAATCCATAAGTTACCGGTCGCGGATAGTAGTAAGAATAGTACCAGGGACGATAATACCAGCCGGTTCCATAGATAACGGAACCATAATAGGGAAAAGACCAATAGTACCCGGGTGTATATCCCACATACACGACATCGGGGGTGTGGTCATAGATATAGACATATTTGACATTGTACACCGGGGAATTGGGTGGTATATCCTCAACTCCTTCAGGTACCGTAATGCTTACTTCCCATGGACCAGTGGCTTTATCGGATTCAAACCAGATGGCATTATCAACGCAGTAGAATTTGTTGTTGGATTTTAAAACTGTTTTATCGGCATTTGCCGCATATAGAAAGTTCGTGCCTTCAACTTTTTCGAATTTGGGATTGCCATCGTACTTTACCGTTACCGTAGCGGTTTTCCGGTCAACTTCCGCCGTCTGTGGAATGGAGTTTTCGAGTATGGCGTCTTGCGCTTCCTGGGTGCCCGCTACACTGGCTCGCACATCGGCAATGGTAGCATCATCCGGAATATTCTTAAAATCTTCTGGCAGCTGATCCGATCGAACAAAAGTCCAGGTACCGCTGTCCATGGATTTGGACTTATACCATCGTCCGGAGATAAGCACATAGTATTCCTGAGCATCAATACTCATGATAATGTCACTCTCCGAATTATCTATAAAAAGCAAATCTGTTCCTGAAATAGGATTGAACTTTGGTTCTCCATCACTCTGTATTAGCTCAGCGGGCTTGGTACTAACAATAACTTTGGGCGGTGATGGTAAAGTGGCAGCAATGCTATCTTGCTCTGATTCTACCTGGGTAAAGGCCTGATCGGCAATTTTACTCACTTCGGAAGGAACCTGGTCTGTAGGTTTCCATCCATCGGTCAGCTTATTGGACCGGTACCACCAATTTCCCCCTTTCAGATAGTTGACTCCCGACTTGGTATCTGAAAGCAAAAAAAAGGGCGTATTGACCACGTACTGATATGGTGAGTTTTCCAGCTCTTTCAGTATGGGTTCACCATCCATAAGGACAAGCACACTTGGAGAAGTTTCGAAATATATGGTGGGTGGTGCATTGTTGAATTCGGTATCAATAGCGGCACGGTCGGAAATTTCCTGTTGGTCTGCCAAAAACTGATCGAGAGACATTGAAAGGTCCACGTCTTCAAACAGTTGGTTCAGGTCATCCTTAAAAGTATCCAGTTTACTTTGGTCATCTTCCGGAAATTTGACGTTTTCCACGGTAATACGATCGAAGTTGACCATCCTCGAATCCTTATCTGTCTGCACCCTGCAGGAGAACCACATGGCCCCAAAGACAGGTTTACCACTGACTTCAGCGGAAAAAGCCGCTCTTGATTCCATTTTATCACCCTGATAGCTTTCTGTTTGCGGCTGGTATATTACTACTTTTTGACCGCGTACTTCCAATTCAGCGGGCCATTCCGGCATATCGTCCTGTGCCAGGCACAATGATATTGAGGTCAGGGATGAAATAATGACGAGTAATAACGGTTTCATCTTTCGGTTCTTTGTGATTCAGGCAATAAAGGTAATTAAAAAGTTGCTGTTGCTCAGGCTATAGACCGCAGAGTTAACAGGGAGATTTCCGGAGGCATACCCACCCTTCCCGGAAATGCCAGTACCCCAAACCCGCGGTTGATATAGATCTTCTGCTCATCATCCTGGTACAAACCCGCCCATCTGCGATATCTCATGCTAACCGGACTCCATTTAATGTTTAAGGAAGGTATTTCAATACCCATTTGCATACCGTGAGTATGGCCGGATAAGGTTAGGTCGATTTTGGTTTTGTGTTTGACCTGTTCTTCAAAATGTGTAGGGTCGTGTGATAACAGTATCTGAAATTCATCGGGATCGGTACCGCTCAACGCCCTTTCCAGGTTACCAATTTGATGAAATCCCCTACCCCAGTTATGCACCCCTATTATTCGCATTTGATCTCCATCCCGGGTAACCAGCACATTCTCATCTTCCAGCAACCTGAATCCCATTTGACGATGGATTTCTTTCAATGATTCCACGCTTTCCCGGCGTTCCTCGGAGGTGTAATTACCGTAGTCACCGTAATCGTGATTGCCGAAGACACTGTATTTACCTTCTTTGGCTTCGATTTCCGCAAACAAATTGATCCAGGGTTTGGCTTCATCAGCGTGGTTGTTTACCAGGTCACCAGTAAAAAAAACATAATCCGGAGCCAGTTCGTTGATCATTTGTACCGCTTTTCGAACCGGTTCAATATTATCGCCAAAACTTCCCAGGTGTGTGTCACTGATCTGAACTATTTTTAGTCCGTCAAATCCCGAAGGTATCCTGGCCGAAGTAATATCGGTTCGCACTACCCTAAAATTGAATTTACCCCAGACTACGCCATACACCATGGAGCCAAACATCAAACTCGAGGCCATCAGGCCGAGCTGCGAAATGAAATTCCTCCTGGAATAGTCGGTTTCCGCATTGATCTTGCTAAAGGCAAATACACTTAGATTATAGAGATCGTCTATGGCATGAAATAACAGGAACACAACTTTTGGCAGCAATAAGGTAATGAATACCCCTATAATGAGGGTTAGGGTATTCATAGAATCGAAGCTATTTCGATTGGATATACCAAAAATAAGCAACAGCAAAACTGCAATGCTTATGACCCAATACCCCACGGAAAGTGTGATGTGGTACCATTTGGGCAAATTCTGAAATATTCCCGTGATGCCTTTGTAGACATAGAGGTCGATCAATCCAAAGATCAACAACGTAATTAATATTGAAGTTAGTTTCATTGCGCTATCCTATCAGATGTTGTACGAAACTCAGGATCAAAAGATACTATTGCCCGGTTGGTCAGGGTGCCGGGTCGGGGTATAACTGGTGGATTTCGTTAATTTCTGCTTCCACTGCTTGGTCTAACTCAACATCCATACTGGCAATGTTCTCTTTAAGCTGATCCATGGTGGTGGCGCCGATAATATTACTGGCCACAAATGGACGGGTATTGACAAAGGCCAGGGCCATCTGGGTGGGTGACAGTCCGTGCCTTTCCGCCAGTGCCACATATTTACCGGTTGCTTTACGTACCTGTGGATTGTCATACCGGGTATAGTGAGGAAATAAGGTCAACCGGGCATTTTCCGGCGATCCATTCAGATATTTTCCACTTAAAACACCAAATGCCAATGGAGAATAGGCCAGTAGTTTTATCTTTTCGCGAATGGCCATTTCTGCCAGTCCTGTTTCAAACGAACGATTTATAAGTGAATAGGGGTTTTGTATGGTGACCATGCGGGGATGACCATTTCGACTGCTTTCATTCAGGTAGCGCATAACACCCCAGGGGGTCTCGTTCGACAACCCAATGTACCGGATCTTACCCTGTTTTACCAATTCACCCAAACTGGTCAGTATGTCATTGAAATTATCCTGCCATTTTTCTTCTTCATCATGACTGTAACCTCTTTGACCAAAAAAATTTGTCCGCCTTTCGGGCCAGTGCAGTTGATACAGATCGATATAATCGGTACCAAGACGCTTTAGACTCCCTTCAACTGCTTCCTGGAATGCCTGTCGTGTGTAAGTGTAATCTCTGATATGGCCGGTAAATCCGGCCTTTCCTGCAATTTTGCTGGCCAGGATAATCTTATCCCTTAAACCGGTTTTTTTAAACCAGGTTCCTATGATTTTTTCAGTGGATCCATAGGTCTCTTTCCTGGGAGGGATCGCATACATCTCAGCGGTATCAAAAAAGTTAATGCCCTGATCAAAGGCATAGCTCATTTGCTGATGGCCATCGGCCTCAGTATTTTGCTGACCCCAGGTCATGGTGCCCAGACAAATCTTACTGACTTTTAAATCTGTATAATCAATAGTATTGTACTTCATTTAGGAGAGCGAATAATTAGTAAAATCCCAAACTACGAATTTCAGTTTACTCCCAGTAGTATTTTCCCATTCTCTTGCTGGATAACCTGCTTTGATTGAAAAAATCTTTGTAAAAAAACCTCGAGTCCGGTCTCAAATCCTGCTATGGGAAGGTATTATCTTCACTTATGTGATGCGTGCAAAACTTACACTGATATTGGCTGGAATATCCATTGGGATAAACCTTTGGGGTCAGGTAGTTATTTGGCAGGAAAATTTTGATCAATACAGCGACGGTACCCTCACCGGACAAAATAACAACCAGGGAAATCCTGACAATGACTGGACATCCAGTGGTTGTGATTCATGTATCGATACAGCCGACTGGTGGGAAATACGGGGCAAAACCATGGAGGCCAGAGATGTCAACCAGGTGGTTTTTCTGCAGACTGAGCTCATTGATATATCCGGATATCTCAACGTCCAGTTCTCAGTGGATGTGGCGGAAGCTGGAGATCACGAAGGACTATATTTCGGCCTGGATGCCTGTGCCGACCAGGACAAGGAGGATTATGTCAATGTGCTTTATCGCATAGATGGCGGATCCTGGCAATTGGTAAACAATGCATTGGATTGGTGTGGTTTGTATGCCTCTTGTGGCAGTCATACCTTATATGGTGATGATGGGATTAACAGCGGTGATTGCCGGGACCATGATGACGACTGGGGAACCGCCCATGTTCAGGTAGCAGGGATTGAAGGTAATACCTTGGAGATTAGAATTGAAACCATTAATTCCGCGACTGACGAATATATTCGAATCGACAACTTGCTGGTACAGGGAGAATTGAGACTGCCAGTTAGGTTGCATAGCTTCGATTTAAGTAGTACCAGACACATGGTTTTGGTGCAATGGCAAACAGCCTGGGAAAGTAATAGTGATTACTTTGAAATACAGCGGGCTTTATTTGTGAGCGATCAACAATGGCAGGTTGTCGGCAAAGTGTCTGCCGCTGGCTGGAACGATGGCTTTGCCAGGTACCGGTTTCAGGATAATCCGCCAGGAAGCGGAACCTGGTACTACCGACTGAAGCAAGTGGATTTTGACGGTCTCTATCAATATTCGGGAATTCAATCAATAAAAGTAGAGCGGCAATTACTACCCTATCCCAACCCCGCCATGGATTATCTGATTATCCCAATCGACCAATCCCTGAAACCTGCCTCTCATACGCTGCAGTTATTCGATGCCACCGGAAAGAATCTACCTCTTAATTATAGCCTTAAAATCGATCATATATATCTGATATTAAATGATATAAATTCGGGTAATTATACTTTAACTTTAAATGATGTTTCTTATTTGATCCTGGTAAACAAGTAATGGCAGGGGTTACATAATCCAAATAAAATACCTAATGTATAAACCAATGATCTATAGCATTGACATCCTGCGAGTTAATGCCTATTTTAAGTTAAACTTCAGAAGCAAATCCAGTAATAGTTAGTGTAAAATAACCAGGGACTAATAAAATGGCCAATCAGCGCAAATTGGCGGCCATAATGTTTACCGACATTGAGGGGTATACTGCTTTAATGCAAAAGAGTGAGCAGGAAGCCGTCGCTTTAAGGGATAAGCACCGAAAAGTCTTTACAGAGGAGACACAAAACCACCAGGGACAGATCCTGCATTACTACGGTGATGGAACCCTGAGTGTATTTGACAGTGCGGTAAAAGCGGTGGAGTGTGCCATTGCTATACAGGCTGCCATGAGAGAAGGTCTGGCAGTACCCTTGCGCATTGGCATTCATTCAGGGGATATCGTATTTACAGAGGATGATGTTATTGGTGATGGGGTCAATATCGCTTCGAGAATCGAATCTTTAGCCGTTCCCGGCAGCATTCTGGTTTCTGATAAAGTCTATGATGAGATAAAAAACCATGTTGTTATTTCCACCAAGTTTCTCAAAACTTTTCATCTTAAGAATGTTTCTTCGCCGGTTGGCGTTTATGCCATTGCCAGCGAGGGTTTGGTAATTCCGGAACCAAAAAGTATATCCGGTAAACTGGATTATCAACGGGACCCCATTTCGCTGCTGAGGTCATCCTGGAAGCATATCTGGATGCCGGCAGCGGCAATATTGTTACTGGTAATGATCGCAGGTTACCTGATAAGAGGTTGGCAGGATAATCAGAAACCATCCAGCTTACCCGGGAAAACTGTAGCTGTGGTACCTCTTAAAATGACCAATGAAGAGGACTATTTTGTTACGGGAATGACCCAGGGGTTAATCTCAGAGCTTTCCAAGGTAGAACAGCTAACAGTGATTGATCAAAAGACCACCAAGTTTTATGCGGGAATTCAGTTTCCATTTGTCAATCTTCAGCAGGAATTGCCTCAGGTCGACTATATAGTTACCGGTGTGCTTACCAGAACCTCAAATCAGATATCCGCCAATATTGAATTACTGGTATCCGGTACAGATGAACCGGTTTGGCGTGGAGAATACAGCAGTGATATATCTGAAATTAGAAAAATGTGGTCAGAAGTGGCTCTGAATATAATCATAGCCATGGGATTGGCATCTAACAATGAGCCCCTGATGGGTCCTGAAGTTAAGCCGGTGAAACCTGAAATCTATGAGTTATATCTGAAAGGAACCTATTATCTGGCCCAGGAAACTCCTGTCGGCTGGCAGACCGGAATTACCTATTTGCATCAAGCGGTAGATGAAAACCCCGCGGATGCTTTTGCCTATGCCGCCCTGGCTGATGGCTATAATTCCATAGGGCACGGACCAGCGCCTTCCCGCGATGTGTTTCCCAAGGCCCGTGAGGCGGCCTTAAGAGCCATTCAGCTGGACTCGGTATTGGCAGAAGGTTGGGCAGCCTTGTCGCATTATGAAACCTACTATGGCTGGAATTGGAGCCGGGCGGAGCAAACCTTTAATAAGGCAAACCAGTTAAACCCCAATCTGGCCATGAATCATTTCCATCGCGCCTGGTACCTTATACTTTTTGGCAGGAAAGAAGAAGCCATAAAGGAACACCAATTGGCCGAGCAACTGGATCCATTCAGTACGCTGCATCTTGCAGGTACCGGCTTGCTTTATTCCTGGACTGGTCAATACGAAAAAGCGCTGGAAAAAATGGATCAGGCGTTGGAAGTACCTGGGCTTGCGGACATGGCATTTGCCCAGGCATGGAAAGCCCATGTACTTAGTGATATGGGCCGGCACCAGGAAGCGGTAGCGCTGGCCCAGAAAGCCTCCGAGCAATTCATAATGTGGCGATACGTTACCTATGGCCCCGTTTTGATCAAAGCCGGCAATATAGCAGAGGGCAGGAAGATAATCGCAGAAATTGAACAACAACCTGTTACCGCTCTGGGCTCACTTAGCGCGGGTTTCATGTATGCGTTATTAGGTGATGCGGACAATGCCATTAAGTGGCTCAGCCAACCGGACAAACATGGATGGTATCCCTGGATCAGGGTGTGGCCAGGAATGGGCATAGAACTGCTTCACGATGATCCCCGGTACCTGGAGTTGTTAAAAGAAATGAACCTGCCAGGCCCTATTAACCTTCGTGACGAAACTCAGGTAGTTACCTCCGAGATCAACTAATATCGCAGGCACAAGAAGTGCAGGTCAATCAAATGATTTTACCATAACTTCTTTAAAATACACATCGCTGGGTCCTTTATCAGGTGCAAATACCTTGATCCCCCCCTGTAGGCAAATATTTCCCGCTTTGGCAAATTTTTCAGGCAAATAGGATTCCGATGATTTTTGACCGTTTACGAACATCACAATATGCTCGTCTTCAGCAAAGATCTCCATCTCATTCCAGTCATTGTAATCGATCATCCCGTACCAGGCCCTGGCATGGGTGGCAATTGATCCGGTGGAATAGGCATGAGAGGGCCCATTGTGGTCGTATATATTGCATTCAATGGCATCGGTAATGGTGACATCAGTGGAATCGGGGCTCTTTCGTATAAAAATACCGCTGTTGTCCTCTTTAATTATCTTAAATGTGGTCTTTAGGTAGAAGTTCTTATACGCGTTATCGCTTACCAGGAACCCTCCTTCTCCGCCAGAATAACCGTGAATAGCTCCATCTACCACTTCCCAGGAACCGTCGCCGGTTGGTTGCCAGCCGTTGAGCGTCTTACCATCAAACAGGGCTTCCCACTCCAGGGATTCATCTGATCTGTATTTATCTTCCAAAAGCTCCGTAACCACTTGTATGGTCATTAACTGCTTGATTCGCATATTTCTGAAACTAGCGGTATTGCCCCCGGTTTTCGGTGGTTGGATGGCCAGTTTACCCTTGGTAAACCGCTTATCATTTGCCTCTGCCACCAATTGATCGTTGATAAATACCTTCAAATGCTTTCCCACTGCTTCGATGCGCATAGAATTCCAGGCACCCTGATCAGCGTCTTCCAGTACCGTGGCTCTGGCCACCGAGAAAATGGTTCCGGCAGGATTTTGCTGATCGGGATTGAAGTCTGTACTGACCAGGTAACCTGCATTCTGAGGCACCGTCCTCAATTTGTCCTGAAAGCGGATTAGCACGCCGATTTCCGGTTCTTCAGTCTTAAAATCAAACTCCAGTTCGAAGTTGTCGTACTCAGCTTCACTTACTAATAATGCCTGGGGATTTCCCTCCACTGCCGACATTGTCAGTATTCCGTCTTTAAGTTCACTTTGCACAGTACCGATCGGTTGCCAACCGGCTGTGTTTTCGTTCAGCAACGCAAGCCAGCCGTCTTCTGAAACTACCGCAACAGTTTCTTCAGTAGTATTTTGCTGCCCACAGGATATAATAAACAATAGTAAAAGCAATGGGAGATATGATTTCATCTTTGGTGATTTATTGTAATAAATGCCTAAAATAGTGAATAAATTTTTATCTTTAGTCAGCTATAATAATCTAATTATGAACTCATTAATTAAAGGAACACTTTTCTTGGGTTTAATGGTCTGGTCAACTACCAGTTTTGCCCAAAGTACTGTCACAGGTGAAGTAACGGACGTTAAATGTTACCTGGCCAGCGGAGCCACCGGTGAAGGCCATGCAAAATGTGCCACCGCTTGTATTAAATCCGGTCAACCCATGGGATTACTGACTGACGATGGGAAGTTGTTTATTTTGGGAATTGGCAAAGACAAGACCCAATACGAATCACTTAAGGAGTTAGCGGGGCAAAAGGCTGAAGTTACCGGACAAGCTTCCGAAAAGGATGGTGTCAACATACTGGTAGTAGAGGCAGCGGAGAAACCCGAAGGCTGATCAATCCCTTCTACTAGGATTTTAGCGCAGACAATATCTGGTCGGTAGTTGCTACCATTCCATATGCTCTGTCTATCAGGTCCAGCGTAATACTTTGCACTTCTGGCCATAAGGTAGCGGTAGCATCCGATGTGACCCATAACTGATATTCGTGATGTAAGGCACTGGTGATGGTCGATAACACACATATATCGGTCATCACCCCGGTAAAGATCAATTGCTTTATTTTCCGGCTACGCAGGGCGTAGTCGAAATTGGTGTTATGGAATGCATCGTAGCCATGCTTGTCTATCACCAGATCATTTTCAAGGGGCATTAAATCATTTACTATTTCAACACTGGGATGGCCCAGCATGCAACACGCCACCGGAGGTTTATGCTGCTGGTGTAATTCACCAATAAGATTAGGCACCTTAGTGGAATAAACGAAACGGGTAAAAAAAACAGACATTTCCCGATTGGCAAATTGAACTCGGAGCCGGTTAATATTGGGGATAATTTCTCTGCCCGGGGCTACCTCCATGGCAGCACCTTCTTCAATGAATCCCTTCTGCATGTCAACAACCACCAATGCCGCATGCTGCGGATTTAATTGGTATTTCATTTATTATAATTTATTGATAATTAAATAGATATAACATATTAATTAAAGCATCACTTAATTAAAATCAAATAAGAATATCTTTAATTACATGTCCGTGTACATCCGTTAACCGGATGTCCCTGCCGCTGAACCTGAAAGTCAGATGTTCGTGATCGACTCCCAATAAATGGAGCATGGTGGCGTGCAGGTCGTGAATGGTGGTAGGCTTGTCAATGACCCGGTATCCATACTCGTCGGTAGTACCGTAAATGGTCCCTCCTCTGACACCCGCTCCCGCCAACCAGATCGAAAATGCCGACGGATTGTGATCTCTTCCGTCTTTTCCCTGGGCAAATGGGGTACGACCAAATTCACCTGCAAATACTACCAGTGTCGTTTCCAACAGGCCCCTGCCCTTTAAATCCTTCAATAATGCCGCAACGGCCTGGTCAACTGCATGGGCATTGCGTTCGTGACCATCCTTAAGCCCGGAGTGCTGGTCCCAACGGTCGGCTTCAACACTGGGACAGGTAAGTTCGATAAAGCGCACGCCCCGTTCTACCAACCTTCTGGCCATCAGGCACTGCGCCGCATATCCGGCCAGGTGGTGATCACTGGAGTCCAATCCGTACATTTTCTTGGTCAATTCTGTCTCACCGGAAAAATCTGTCAGTTCCGGCACCGAAGCCTGCATTCTAAATGCCAGCTCATAGTTGTCAATGGCTGCTTCCACTTCGTCTTCATTTCCGATTTTACCTACCAATGACTGATCCATTTGACCAATAAGCGCCAGTTTACTCTGCTGAATGGCCGATGATGATTCCAGTGGTTTTACATTCGGTATGGCTACGTTACCGGGTTTCAATATTGAAGCCTGGTAATTGGCCGGTAAAAACCCCGCCTTAAAATTATCCAGGCCACCAGGAGGTATTAAACCTCCATCCAGCACCACATAACCCGGCAGATCCTGATTATCTGATCCCAACCCATAATTTACCCAGGCACCCATACTGGGCCTGCCCTGTAGTCCATGTCCCGTGTGCAGAAAATAATTGGCATTGGTGTGTTCCGGAAAATCCGATACCATAGACCGCACCAGGGCGATATCATCTACACAAGTGGCGATATGAGGAAATAGATCACTCACCCACATGCCGCTTTCCCCGTATTGTTTGAAATTCCAGGGGCTCTTGAGAATGGTGCCTATGTTGTTGAATTGGGTGGCTTCCACCTTGAATTTGTCGTATGGGTTCTGTCCATTTTCCTTTTCCAGCCTGGGCTTGTAGTCAAACGAATCCACTTGTGACACCCCGCCATCCATGTACAAAAAAATGATACTCCTGGCTTTTGGAGCATAGTCCGGCAATTTCATGGTATTACCACCCAAACCTGGACCTGACAAGGGCGATTTAATACGCGAACATCCGAAAGTGCCCAGCAGGCTCATTAAAGCCAATCCTCCAAAGCCATTCTTTGTCAGTGTAAGCGCCTCTCTTCGTGTCATGGTCATATCAAAAATATGAATTCTTTCATATTAAAAATGGAGTGACAATAGCTTTTCCAAAGTTCCAATTCAATTTCCTGTTGATTTTCCAAGTCCTGATAAAGTGCCAGCTGCTCCTGGAAAAACCGATGAGCTTGTTCAATTTCAACATTTTCAGGAGTTCTGGCAAATGCCCTGGTATATATTTGACTGATCTTTTTTTCAAAATCATTGTCCTCTTCAACCACCTTACGGGCCCAGTATTCCGCTTGTTCTGCCACAAAGGGATCATTTAACAGGGTTAAAGACTGGGAGGGAACATTGGATACATTTCGCTTACCAAAGGTGCTGAATGGCACTGGCATGTCAAAGGCCAGCAACATTGGTGGCAGAAAATTCCGGTGTAACGCCTGATAAATGCTTCTCCTGCCATCTCCGTCCAGAGGGCCTGATTTTCGGGGCTTGCCTCTCCCGTTTAAAAACTCCGTTAGATACACCGGAATCGGTGGTCCGAACATACTGGTATCCAATCTGCCGGAAGTGGCCAAAACAGCATCCCGGATGGATTCAGCATTCAATCTTCTAACCGGATAATGCTGTAAAAGTACGTTTTCCGGATCCATTACTTCGCTGTCGGCAGAGGCATCGGTGCTTCTCTGGAAAGCCTGTGACATCACCATGTATCTTATCATGGCTTTAATTGACCAACCTTCTTCCACAAATTTGAGGGCGAGGTAATCCAATAAACGAGGGTGAGAGGGAATTTTTCCCTGTACGCCAAAGTTATCCACCGTCTCCACCAGGCCCCTGCCAAATACGTGATGCCAGATGCGGTTTACCATTACCCTGGCCGTTAATGGATTATCGCTGCTGGCGATATGCCGGGCAAATTCCATTCGGCCACTTCCCTGATCGGCGAAAATCTGGGCAGTATCGGAAAGTGCATGCAAGAACCTGTGTGGCACCCGGTAACTGCTCAGGTTTTTCAGGCTTCCCCTGATGAATACCGGGCTCTGTATATTTTCACCATCGGTTACTCCCACCACGAACAGGGTGTCGTGCAGTGAAGCCACCCTGCGCTCCCTTTTTCGTTCGAAATCTTCAATTGTATTCAAATAAGGCTGCCGTTGGCTGAACCACTTGCTTAGCTGGTCGATCTCCACCGGAGTTGCCGTACCTTTCATCCAGGCGGAGAACACGGCCGAAGCGGATCTTTGAGGGCGTATTAGGTTGGTTCCACCAGGATCCATGACCAACAAACTGTCGTAACCAATGGCGTATGCCATTTCCAGCCAGGCTTCTGAATTCAGATCGTATTCATGGGATCCCTTATCTTTTCTTCGCATATAATCTCCCACTAACAACTCCAGATAAGCCCGATGCCCTTTCCACATGGAAACATCGATCTTATAGTCCTGCAGTTGCTGACTTTTAATATGCGTTTGAAGTTGTCCGTAGATGGGATCCTGAATCAATTGGAAGTTGTCAATTATTACCCTTACTACGGAGTTCTTACCGGCAGCCCGGAAGAGCATACTGTCTCCGGTGATCTCAAAGTCAGGTGATCTCAGGACACCAAAAAGTCCCTGTCCCATGACTTTGCTGGAAGCTTTCCCGGATTCCAGCCCTACAACCCGGCCGTGCTCAGTAATTGGCACCCCCAGTGAATTGCTAAAGGCCAGACCATCGGTAGTCCATCCATTCAATGTTCCATCGCGAAAATCACCTAATACCTGGTAATCGCCTTGAAAGGTCACCTCAGAAGATGACGTTGATGGCAGGGCATCCGGAACATTGACTTTCCCGGAAATGAACTGTTTGATTTCCTGTGGATTTTGTTTCAGGCTGTCAAATATTAGCTGGTCCTCTTGGTCAAAACCCGCAGGGGTCAGGGTAAATCGGGTACTCTCTATCATGCCATACATGGCGTAATAGTCCGTGGTGGGGATTGGATCAAATTTATGATCATGACACTTGGCACAGGCCACGGTAAGGGCTTGAAAGGTCTTGGAAGTAACGTCGATAATATTATCTATGCGTTCCGATTGATCCACCCGGAGGTCTACCGGACTGTGTTTTCCCTCGGTTAGACAGAAGAAGGCCGTGCCTATAACCGATTCATTATACCCCTGTTCCGGGTTTAAACGGGGATGGGCCAGAAGATCTCCTGCCAGGTGTTCCAAAACCAACTGATCATAAGGCACGTCCTGATTAAATGCCCTGATAAGGTAGTCGCGATATTGCCAGGCACCTATGACTTTATAATCGAACTCATGCCCTCTGGTATCGGCATATCTCACCAGATCCATCCAATGTCTGGCCCATTGCTCACCAAATCGTGGCGAATCGAGGTAAAAGTCCACCAATTGTTCATAAGCATTGGCGGTTTCATTTTCCAGGAATGATCTCACCACAGACTGGTCAGGTGGCAACCCTGTCAGTACATAAGACAGCCGTCTGACCAGGGTATTTTTATCGGTAATGGTTGCCGGTTCCAGATTGCTGGACTCCAATTTATCAACCAGGAATCGATCAATATCATTGTCTACGTACCGGGAAGAAACCTCGGAAGGAATACCGTGATAATCCGGTGGTTGGAAGGCCCAATACGGTTCCCACTTTGCTCCATCCTGGATCCATTGCTTTAACAATTCAATTTCCCGCGCATCCAGGGTGCTTTTCATTTGGGGTGGTGGCATCATCACTTCCGGATCGGAACTGGTGATCCTTCTAATTAGCTCACTTTTCTTCCAGTTACCCGGATTTACGGCGGTGCGCCCCTCGCCATTCTTCATAGTGGCATACTCCCTTAAATCCAATCTTAGACCGGCTTGCCTGCTGCTGGAGTCCGGACCATGACATATATAACAGTTATCCGAGAGAATGGGGCGAATGTCGAAATTAAAACTGATGTGGTCGGGCAGCTGAACTTCCGGTGACTGGGACCTTTGTTCACAACCAAACACCATTGGCAGCATAAGGCCTATTACCAGAACTAACGAAAACTGAGACTTGTTATTTGTCATTGTAACTCATGAACCGAGTACAGTTAACCTTCAAATTACAAAATTAAAGAATACCAGTAATGATCCGGATAGAGATTTTGATGATTATCCGTATCTTATCAATTATGGATATACTACATTCCTGTACTTACATGAGCTTATTAAAATTTGACCGATGACAGCAGACCGAAGGAGTTTTGTGAAAACCGGCATG
>JAUIKU010000041.1 GCA_030430675.1 Bacteroidia bacterium
CTCCGCTACCGACACCTACGATATTGCATTGGCCGGGCAGCACGTGGATATGATTGAAAGTATGTTCGACGGCGATGCAGCCGATCCCATGGCACAAAAGAAACTGGACTACAGTCAAACCTTTGCTTTTGAAAACTTTGTACTGGAGCAGAATCCATTAATGTATGAGTATTCGAATATCGATACCGGCCCGCCAAAGGGACGCCGGGGGTTGAGAGAAGATAATGACTACTTTTCTCTATTTGAGTTTTCCGCCAAGTGGGACCCCATACCTACCATGCTTACCCAGAATCATACCCGTATCATAAAAGGATTTATGGGACAAACCACTGCATATCGCAAAAGCCTTATCAAAGGGGATGTGGTGATCATGGGTGAAACCAAGTCTATTAGTGAGGCCAAGTATATCCATGGAATATATGGAAAGGGGTTCTGGACATTTTATGGGGGGCATGATCCCGAAGACTATCAGCACCTGGTGCATGAAGAGCCCACTGATTTGAATTTATACCCCAATTCCGCGGGATATCGGCTGATCCTGAATAACATTCTGTTTCCGGCAGCTAAGAAGAAAAAGCAAAAGACCTGATCAGTGCATACGGTCGTCCCTGACTTCCAGACTGGCGATAATATCTGCCTCGATCTTCAGCCAATCTTCCCATCTTTGTTCTACCAGTTTAGGGTCAAGATACTCTTTGGCTAATTTGATGAAATTCTTGTAGTGTCCGGCTTCCGATATCATCAATTCGTGATAAAAATCTTTTAGGTCCTGATCCTCAATCTGTTGCCAAAGCAGTTTAAATCTCTCACAACTACGGGCCTCGATAAGTGCGTTTACCAATAGCCGTTCCACCAATTGTTCATTTCTGCTCCCCCCCTTAGGTATGTTCCCCTGCAATGCCGCCACATATTGATCCTTTCTCTGAGCACCCAAGGTATACCCTCTTTTATTCAAATGTCCCAACACCCTTTGAAAGTGTTCCCATTCTTCGGCCACCACCGGTGATAATACATCTACCAACTTCTGGTATTGTGGATACTGGACAATCAAAGAAATACATGAAGAGGCTGCCTTTTGTTCACAATAGGCATGGTCGACCAAAATCTCTTCAATGTTTTTCTTGGCAATATCAACCCATCTTGGGTCAGTCGGTAATTTTAATCCTAACATAGCGCTTAATTAATCATAGAATTGCCAGGTAAGCCCCCAGTCAAAAACCCTGTGTTGCCCAAGATAATAGGGTGCGGTAAAGTATCCCGGTAATCCCATGCCTTGATTGGCGAACACAAGCTTTGCAAATAACAGGGCCCTCCCCACTCTAAAGTTTATAAACAGGTCCGCTAATAAGTAATCGGGGATATTGAAATGGTCCTGAAGGAAATACTGTTGTATGGTGGGATCGTAATCGTGACCGTAGAATGAAGACCGGTACTGGGTATCTATGCCAAATTGCAACTCCATATTCCCTTTAAATATATCATTGCGATATGACAGTTGTGTATTTACCAGCCATTCCGGTATCCTGAATACCTCTTTAGCATCACCGGTTACCGTGGTATATACGCCCAGAACATTTAACTCAAGCCTTCGCAAAAACCGCCAGTTGAAACTCAATTCAGGAGAAAACATCTGTGCAGCACCGGATGCCTGTTCCGGAAGTTTATCCTGATTGAAGTAAATGTGATCATTCACATTGGTTAATTTAATCCTGGGGTAAAACTTAATATTTTCAGTCTCCAACTTTATGGCCCCTTCAATCACATCCGCCGCGGGACTGGTAAAGTTCAGGTGCCACTCCCTGTGATTGCCAAAATAGTCATTGCTCAGAAACGAGGGATCATACTGAACCCTGGTATAGGATGCCTCTAAAAATTTATTCGAAAAACTACCCTTTAGCTTATAACTTCCACCATCCTGAGCTTCTCCCTGAAACTGGAGGTTTTGGCTACCCAATATATACCGAAGGTTTGCACCCAGGTAATACTCCTTTACAAATCCGTTGGCGGGCAAATATTTCGGCACGTACTGTACGTCCCTGCGTGTTATGTAGAAATTATAGAATATCCCTTTGTGCAATCCTTTTACACCCAGTTCGTTCCTTACAGTTTCAAATGAAGACGCATCTTCTGTTTCTGTTTCGCTGATTAAAAACTGGTCAAAAAAAGGCCCGTCACTGGATAAATCCGTATCTGTGAACCTTATTTTTTGAGGGATGTGATCGAACTGATGGTAGATCTGAAACAACGGATGGACCTGATACTGATGGTATAAATGAAGATGAGTGCGTATCTCTTCGCTCTCCGCATTATTTAACCAAACATTGGCACTGTCATCAACGAACAAGTTGTCCAGTGAACCACTTGCTAATGGCATTACCCCTCCGGACTCAAATTGTTGATGCCGCATCCTTGAAAAGTTCACCAACAGCTGGTACTTGCCGGGACTCCATCGCGCATATATATCGTATATAGTAGCCAACACATTGTGGTCACCCCGGCTTTCAAGCTCTCCCACCTGTTTGTCTGAAGTAATTCTCTTAAAATCAAATCCTACATTCAATATGGTACTGTCACTCCTGCTAAAAGACACATCCACCAGACTGCGTCCATTTCCACCAAATACCACTCCCAACCTGGAATAGGGCGATTTGGTATCGTAATACCGAATATCATTAGGGTCTATCATGTAAAGATCAAACGAGCCAAACCCGGAAGTGCGGCCAATAACTTCGGGGACCTGATAATACAATGACCTGATAGCAGTTCCATTGTTCCCAAGGTCTTGCATGGTATTGGAAGAGCGACTCATATAACTGTAGCGGTGCTTATCATCGATCAGGGTATCGACGGCGTATTCCTTGGGATCGTCATATTTAATGTGTTTTTCAGTAGTATAGGCAGTGGTCTCCGGTCCGAAAACCTGTTTGGTGGAATCGTCGAGAATCTGTCCCATTAATTTTGGGGCCAAACCGAAGCCCAAAAGAATTAAGCACAATCCTGTTTTTAACCAACGCATTTGCAAAACTATTAAATCAGCCGGTACTACTGGCAACAGCACTCATTCTATTTAAGATCAAGTCATTGAATTGCTGATGATCTGAAACCAGTTTACTTTCAATGGGAAGATAATACAGGGGGATGGAATTCAATTGATCTTTGAAATTCATCAGCCTCATAGTGTCCTTTTCCGTGGTTAATACGATCTTATTATCCCCAGAAATTTGGGAAAAGCGCTGCATGATTTCGAGGATCTGCTTGTTACTAAAGTTGAAATGGTCCCGATACTGCAAGTGTGCAGCCAATCTGAATTTACCGGAAACATAATCGACCATGGAACCGGGGTTGGCTATACCCGTTACCAGTAATACCGTGACCTCATCTTCCGGGTGATTGCCGGTAATAAAATGTTGTGGTAACCCATAAGCAATGGTTGAAAAAAAGACCGGTGCCTGATGGTACTTCCGGACTTCCCGGATATAAGCACGTCGCTGATCATCACTGATGTCATTTGGGCACTTGGTCACAACCACCACGTCAGACCTGCTAACACCACTCCGGGGTTCCCTCAATCTGCCGGCCGGGACCACGAAATCTTTGAAAAAAGGCCGCTGATAATCTGTAACCAGGATGCTTAGATCAGGGATTACCGACCGATGCTGAAATGCATCATCAAGTATTATCAGGTCTACTTCAGGCCTTTCGAAAAGTATTTTAGGGATAGCCAAAGCCCTGGACTCTCCTACCGCAACCGCTACTGACGGTTTGAATTTCATAAACAATTGCATGGGTTCGTCTCCCAGGTCTGATGCCGTATGGTCCGTAGTTGCCAAAATGAATCCCCTGGTTGATCTCCCATATCCCCTGCTCAAAACGGCTATCCGGTACTGGGAAAGCAATAACCTGATCAGGTATTCTACCATGGGTGTTTTTCCATTTCCTCCCAGGCTTAAATTACCCACTGAAATTACCCCGGTTTGGAACTGAAAAGACTTTTTATAACCGATATCATATAGATGGTTTCGAAATCTCATTATCAAGCCATACAGAGCACCTAATGGCCTCAGTACCACACTAATCAATGATTGCATTGGGAACAATATTTGGCACTTGAAAATAATCTCAATTGGGTTAACTTAGTGCCCGGACTCCTCGATGGTAATATCAAAAGCAAATTCCCACAATTATGGTGAAAATAAAAGACATCACCCACTATTTAGAGCAATTTGCCCCGGTTGGTTACCAGGAATCCTATGACAATAGCGGCTTACTTACCGGAGATGAGCAATGGACTGCCAAAGGCGTTTTAATCACCCTTGACTGCACAGAGCAGGTTATCGAAGAAGCAGCAGCTAACGAATGCAATTTAGTTATCGCCCATCATCCCATACTATTCCGACCTCTCAAACAGATCACCGTCAAAACCTATGTGGAAAGAACCATTATATCCGCCATCAAGAAGGATATAGCCATCTATGCCATCCATACCAATCTCGACAATATCATCGACGGAGTAAATAATAAGCTGGCCCAAAGACTGGGACTTTCGCAGCTTAATATCCTGAAACCCAAAGCAGCCGGCTTGAAAAAGCTTGTCACATTTACTCCTAAAAGTGATACCAGCAAGGTACTTGAGGCACTGCATAAGGCCGGGGCCGGAGCCATTGGCAACTACAGCGACTGTGCATTCATGACTGAGGGAACAGGCACTTTTCGGCCTAACCAGGAAGCTAATCCCCATATTGGAAAAACCAACGAATTAGAAAAAGTGGCAGAAGATCGCATCGAAGTCATACTTCCCAACCACCTGCAAAACCAAATTCTAACCGCACTCAACCTGGCTCATCCTTATGAGGAGGTAGCGTATTATCTACAGGAACTAACTAATGTTAATCAGGAAGTGGGGTCAGGAATGACAGGAAAACTGGAAAGCCCGCTAACTGCCAATGATTTCCTGCAACACCTTAAACAACAATTGGGAACACCAGTATTAAAGCATACGGAACCAGGTGAATCCTTGATCCAAAAAGTAGCCATCTGCGGAGGTGCGGGAAGCTTTTTAACAAATCAGGCCATCAAAGCTTCTTGTGACGCATTTATTACCTCAGATATAAAATATCATGAGTTTTTCGATGCCGATGGTAAGCTTCTGCTGGTGGACGTAGGACACTATGAAAGTGAGGTGGCTACAAAAGATCTGTTAGGTGACATTATAAATAAAAAATTTCCTAAATTTGCAGTTCGTTTATCGGAAACAGACACAAATCCTATCAGATATTTCTAAAGTATATGGAAAGTACCGTCGCTCAGAAGCTCGAAGCCTTATTAAAATTACAAACAATAGATTCAGAACTTGATGCATTGAAGAAGGTGAGGGGAGCTTTGCCGGAGGAAGTTATGGATCTGGAAGACGAACTTGCCGGGTACCAAACCCGGATCGACAAGTTCAACCAGGAATTAGACGAGCTTAACCAGGAAATTTCATATCGCAAGGAAGCAATTAAAACCAGCGAGTCTTTAATTAAGAAGTACGAGGAGCAGCAAATGAATGTTCGCAACAACCGCGAATATGATGCGATCACCAAGGAAATGGAGCTTCAAGCCCTGGAAATTCAAATATCGGAGAAGAAAATCAAGGAAGCGGGAGTAAAGATTGAAGCGAAGAAGGAAGAAATTGAAGAGACCAAATCCTTGATGGATGAACGAACCAAGGATCTCGACACCAAAAAAGAGGAACTGGAAGTCATCACTTCGGAAAGTGAAGATGAAGAAAAATCACTGTTAAAGAGCAGGGAAAAAGCCGGCAAGGCCATCGAAGACAGACTACTGCTTGGTTACAACAAGATTCGCAATAATGCATTAAACGGATTGGCGGTGGTTAAGGTCATGCGCGGCGCCTGTGGTGGATGTTTTAATGTAGTACCCCCTCAACGACAGGTTGACATCAAAGAAAAGAAGAAGATCATTGTCTGTGAACATTGTGGGCGAATCCTGGCCGACGTGGAAGCAGTCGAGGTCAAGGAAAAACCCAAGCGAAAAACCACCCGCAGAAAAACCACTACTAAGGCCAAAACCGCCAAAACTGCCAAATAAATCATTAGAGGTATTTCCAAGAGGCCCTAGACTTCCCCTGGTCTATTCAGTTTCGTTCAATTGCAGGTGCTTCAGACAATTGATGGCATCCAGACGAAAAAAATTCCCCGTATAGGTTATTTGGTAAAGTCCCGTATTATTATGTGGAAACAGATTCATATGCTTAAGGGGGTAACTCAACAACAAACACATAAATATCCTTAGCGCCCTCCCGTGCATACAAATCAATACCGTTCGTTCATGGGAATTTGACATAATCTGATTTAAAGAATCTTGTTGACGGACCTGTACCTGCTCGGGGCTTTCTCCACCGGCAATTCTCACATGGGTTTCTCCCCTGCTCCATTGGTCTGTTACTTCCTGGTACTCCTGATGATCCCTGAGATCAAAGGGCTTCCCTTCTTTGGAACCCCAGTGAATTTCATCAAGTCCGGGCAGTGCTTCATGGTCAATACCGCAGTTGATAAATTCCGCCACGGTCTGTTTAGTACGGCGCAGGCTTGAAGTATATACCTTATCAAAGGATACGCCCCGGTAATATCGATAAAAGTTTGACGCCTGCTTTAAACCGACCTCATTCAGTGATGAGTCTACCCCTCTCCCCTGAACTATACCCTTGCGATTGAAATCGGTCTGCCCATGCCGGATCAAATATATTTTTTTCGTTTTCAGAATTGTATCTATTTTTGTGACCGGCGCAAAATTAGTATATCGCCATATCAAATGCCCGAAAATAAAGCTACCCTTGACAAATTAAATGCCTTCAGCGCTAATACTATGAGCGGAAATCTGGGTATTGAATTCACGGAAGTTGGTCCGGATTATGTCAAAGGCAAAATGCCAGTAGATCAACGCACTGTGCAACCTTTTGGAATTCTGCACGGCGGTGCTAGTGTAGCACTGGCCGAAACTTTGGGTAGTGTGGCTGCCCAAATCAAAACCAATTTCGATAAAGCATGTTTCGGAGTAGAAATAAATGCCAATCACCTAAAAAGTGTGGCCAACGGGTTTGTCTATGGAACCGCTACTCCTGTTCGTGTGGGAAGAACCATACAGGTTTGGAATATTGAAATCGTTGATGACAATGAAGACCTGATCTGTGTGAGCAGGATAACTGTAATGGTCAAAGAAAAAAAGGCCGAATGATTCACAACCATAGTGGCACAGAGAATTTAAATTTTAAGGTTTACCCGGAAAAAACGGTCATAGCGACCTGGATCAAATTAGCCTGTCAAAATCAAATGTCAGCGGCCTTGTGGAGGCTGCCAGGCAGGGAAACTAAACATCTGGCAGTTGACTTCAGGGAATCGCTGGTCGAAGGAAAAATCGATCTGGAAGAGAGTGCGGGAGGGTTTCTGTTGGCACCTTTCGACAACCCGGACCGTTCCCGGGAAATGCTCATTAAAGCAGACATTTATTTCAATACGTATGACAATCAATTAGTTACCTCCGATCACACCGGGTCATCCAAAAGCACTCAGCTACTGGAGCAATTCAAGGCAGAGATCAGTAGGGGTATCTTGGAACCAACTTTCTTTATAAAAAATAATGGTGAAACAAGTACCTCAGCATCCGGGTACCAGCAGGTAGTGACCAGGGCACTGGAAAATATTACTTCCGGAAGGTTTCAAAAAGTAGTTCCCGCAGTAATACGCAAGGTTGCGCTATCCCGGGAGTTCAACTGCCTGGATACATTCTATAAACTATGCGATAGTTATCCCAATGCATTTGTATCCATGGTAAGTGCTAAGGGCATTGGCACCTGGATTGGCGCCTCTCCGGAAGCCCTAATAGAAGTCGGTCGATCACAAATGTTTAGTACTGTGGCGGTGGCAGGCACCCAGGCTTTGCAGCCTGGTCTGGCTCCTCAGGAAGTTGCCTGGCGACAGAAAGAAATAGAAGAACAGGCACTGGTAAGCCGATATATTATTAATTGCTTTAAAAAAATCCGATTGAGAGAATTCGAAGAGATCGGACCTAAAACAGTGGTAGCAGGAAATCTTCTGCATTTAAAAACTACTTTTACCGTAGACATGGAAGAAACTAATTTTCCATTATTAGGTAGTGTAATGCTTGATTTGCTTCACCCTACTTCTGCGGTATGTGGTATGCCGAAAGCTACTGCCCAGCAGTTCCTGAAGGAAAATGAGGATTTTGACAGGGAGTTATTTAGCGGTTATCTGGGACCGGTAAATATTAACAAAGACACAAACCTGTTTGTCAACCTGAGATGCATGCAAATCCAGCCGGACCATGCTTTGTTATATGCAGGTGCCGGTGTAACTGAGGACTCCATCCCTGAAAAGGAATGGAAAGAAACTCAGCTAAAATGTGACACCCTGCTTGAGGTGATGGATCAGTAAACCAATCCGGTATTGAGCGTTTCACAAACCATTCTAAACATTGCTGAAATATGCGCCCGGCATGAAATCAAGCAGCTGGTGCTTTCACCGGGGTCACGTAATGCCCCATTGCTGCTGGCATTCAGCAGGCATCCGAAAATCAAAATCCGGGTCATTCCCGATGAAAGAAGTGCTGCCTATGTGGCACTGGGAATGGCTCAAAGCACCGGGCAACCGGTTATACTGCTCAGTACATCCGGTACAGCGGCACTAAATTTTGGGCCTGCCATTGCCGAAGCTTATTATCAAAGTATCCCGCTGCTGGTGTTTACCGCCGATCGTCCTCCGGAATGGGTCGATCAAAACGACGGTCAGTCTATCAGACAAACCGGGGTGTTCCAACACCATGTAAAGAAAAGCTTTGCATTACCTGTTTCCCTTGTTCATGAAGATGAACAATGGTTTGTACAAAGAACAATCAACGAAGCCATTATAACTTCGCAAACCGATAACCCCGGGCCCGTTCACATTAATGCTCCTTTTAGAGAGCCCCTTTATCCGGCCACTGATCAAAGCTGGGAATATGACAGGAAGGTTGCAATAGTTCGAAAATCTCATACCCGAAAAGATCCCGATAAAAATCAGTGGCAGCAACTGGTGCAGCAATGGGAAAAGGCGGAAAAGGTTATGCTGGTAGCAGGTCAAATGCGTTTTTCTGAATCCATAAACCAGTCGGTGGAGGCGCTAATCGCCAAGCGTAAAGTTACTGTAATTGGAGATATAACCGCAAACCTGCATCAGGCACCGAAAGTGATCAAACATTCCGAACTAATACTGGAAGGCACCAAAAAGTTAGCCACTCTCCGCCCGGATCTTTTGGTGACATTCGGTGGTGGAATCATTTCCAAATCCTTCAAACTATTCCTGCGAAAATATCCTCCAATCAGGCATTGGCATATTCAGGAGGCAGGATATCCTCCAGACACTTTTAAAAGTTTAACCCAGGTGATCAATACCCGGCCTGCCGCTTTCCTCACCAGGCTAACTTCTTTAATTTCCGAGAAGGGAACCACCGATTGGTATCGACATTGGCAGGAACAAGAACAGTTCGCCAAATCCTGTCTGGAAGAATTTCTAGATAACCAACCGTTTAATGAGCTACAGGGAGTACAAATGGCCATCCATACCGCAGGAGAGGTCCATCTGCACCTGGCAAACAGCAGTGCGGTACGTTGGGCAAACTTGGCAGGTGCCACCCCGGAAACCATAGAGATCTCATCCAACCGGGGAACCAGTGGAATTGATGGTTGCTCCAGTAGCGCCGTGGGACACTCATTGGTCAACAACCGCCAAAATTTACTTATTACCGGTGACATGGCATTCCTGTACGATCGGAATGCTTTTTGGCATCAATATAAATTGCCAAACCTGAAGATCATCCTGCTGAATAACCACGGGGGAGGTATTTTTAGATTGATTGACGGACCTAAAGACCAACCGGAACTTGAAGAGTTCTTCGTCACCAACCAGGAAATTTCCGCAGAAAATACCGCCAGGGATTTTGGAATGAAATATTTATACTGCCACCACAAGGAAGATCTGGCCACAAAATTAGCACAGTTGTACGAACCGAATGATCACGCCAGCCTGTTGGAAGTTGAGTTTTCAAATAATATGGCGGAAATTTACAGAGAACTAAAAGCAAAACTTCAAACATAGTATGGCTAACATAAATTGGGAAAAAATAAAGGACTTCACGGATATTAAATTTGAGTTTTATCAGGGGATTGCAAAAATAACCATAGACAGGCCACAGGTCTACAATGCTTTCCGGCCGGAAACCAATATTGAGATGATAGAGGCCATGGATATCTGCCGGGAACGCACCGATGTAAGAGTGATCGTGCTAACTGGTACCGGTGAAAAGGCTTTCTGTAGTGGCGGTGATCAGAATGTGAAAGGGAAAGGCGGATACGTGGGAGAGGATGGCGTTCCCCGGTTAAATGTGCTTGATCTTCACAAACGTATCAGGTCCATGCCCAAACCGGTAATAGCCATGGTGAATGGTTATGCCATCGGCGGCGGTCATGTATTACACGTAGTTTGTGACCTTACCATAGCCTCTGACAATGCAATTTTTGGGCAAACGGGACCTAAAGTTGGTAGCTTCGACGCCGGATTTGGTTCCAGCTATTTGGCCAGGCATGTAGGTCAGAAGAAAGCCAGGGAGATATGGTTTTTATGCGAGCAATACTCAGCCGATGAAGCCGAGAAAATGGGACTGGTAAATAAGGTTGTCCCTCTGGAGGACCTGGAATCCACCACCGTTGACTGGTGTAAAACCATCATGAAAAGAAGTCCACTGGCGCTACGAATGATCAAACGAGGACTGAACGCGGAACTCGATGGGCAGTCCGGTCTGATGGAATTTGCCGGTGATGCCACCCTGATGTATTACCTTATGGAAGAAGCACAGGAAGGAAAAAATGCATTTTTAGAGAAGCGGGACCCCGACTTTGATCAATTTCCTAAATTTCCATAGAGCCGTAAAGTGAGTGGAATTGTTATACATGATGAATCAATTTCTTATGATATATTGAAACATAGTGAGATAACTGTGAAAGACAGTTATTTTCAGCGTGCTTTAATATTTTGCCAACAATTCCTCAACGGCTCCCCGGATTTCAAAATTACTACTTCCGGTAGTACCGGCAACCCGGTTACCACAGTATTAACCCGTCGTCAACTTCTCGTCAGTGCACAACAAACCATCCTGACACTGGGGTTGGAAAAAGGTTTCAAAGCCCTGGTATGTATATCCACCGATCATATCGGGGGCAAGATGATGCTGGTCAGGGGAATGGAAGCTAAAATGGACCTGTATCTAACCAAACCGGAAGCAGAAATAAATCACCTGAACTTACCAGCTATAGACTTTATGGCATTGGTACCCCTGCAGGTGCGAAGTTTACTGAAAACCATTGAGGGACGAAAATTCTTGGCAAGTTGCAAAATAGTAATTATAGGTGGAGCCGCCATTGCTCCTGAATTGGCTAAGCAGTTGAGTACGTTCAACAATTCAATTTATCATACCTATGGCATGACTGAGACGGCCTCACACATTGCCCTGAAACGTCTGAACGGAAAAGATAAACAAGAAGATTTCCACCTTTTACCGGGTATTAACATCACTATTGACCCACGAGGATGCCTTGTAGTAAATGGTGAAATAACCAATAATAAAGATCTAATAACCAATGATATAGTTGAAGTTATTGATAAAAACAGATTGAGATGGCTGGGGCGTTGGGACCGGGTTATAAACACCGGTGCCTACAAAGTGTTTCCCGAAAAGATAGCGCCACTCATCACTCCGATACTTAAGTCAAACAACCACACTGGTGATTTTATAATTTTGGGCATGCCTCATGAAAAATGGGGACAGCAGGTAACCCTGGTGCTGGAAAGCACTGCAAAGGAAGAAAGCTATGAAGCTCAGTTAACCGCACAGTGCAAAAGAGTGATGCACCCATATGAAGTACCAAAAAGGATCCGGTACCTGGTGAAATTTCCCAGAACCCAATCGGGTAAAATTGACGTTCCAAAACTGATGCGTTCCCTGGCAGTAATTCCTGATAATGAAAATTGATTATTTGTATTTCATCATTTCTAATTAAATTAACCATTTATCCCAAACTAAAAATTTGAAGCACTTTATCTGGTGTTTGCTGTTGCTTTCCGCCTGCAACAATGGCCCGTCCCCTCCGTTAAGCCCCGCTGAGGAGCACGACACATTTGCGTTGGCGGAGGGTTTTGAAATCGAACTGGTGGCCTCTGACCCATTGGTCCAGGACCCTATTGTGATGCGGTTCGATCAGGACGGCAGGTTGTGGGTAGTCGAAATGCGTGGCTTTATGCCAAACATAGACGGTGAAGGTGAAGATGCCCCAGTGGGACAGGTTTCAGTGCTATTTGACAATGATCAGGATGGGAAGATGGACAGCGCAACAGTGTTTGTTGACAGTCTTGTTTTGCCCAGGGCTTTGGCCATAACCAACGGAGGCGCACTGGTAGCAGAGGATGAAATTCTATGGTTTATGGAAGATACCGATGGAGATCTCCGGGCAGACAAGCGTACTGTTGTAGATCCCGAATATGGTACCAAGGGAGTAGTGGAGCACTCGGCCAATGGATTGTGGCGGGGTTTGGACAACTGGATTTACAATGCAAAATCAAAATTTCGCTACCGGCAAATAAACCAAGAATGGGTACGGGAAGAAACTGAATTTCGGGGTCAGTGGGGCATATGCCATGACAATTCAGGTAACCTGTATTATAATTACAACTGGTCACAGTTACACGCGGACCTGGTACCGCCAAACTATCTGTCACGCAACCCCCACCATCGACCAACCTCAGGTATAGACCTCTCTTTATCTAACGACCGAAGAGTATTTCCTATTAGACCAAACCTGGCCATCAATCGGGGTTATGTACCCGGCACGTTGGATTCTCTGGGAAAAATAATTGAGTTTGCCTCTGCTTGTGCACCTTTCATATATCGCGGAGATATTCTGGGAAGCGAAATGGTCAATAACGCCTTTGTTTGTGAACCTACCGGCAATCTGGTTAAACGCAACCTGGTTAACTGGAATGGTGATGTACCCACCGCCAGCAACGCCTATTCCGGGAAAGAGTTTCTGGCATCCACCGATGAACGATTCAGGCCTGTATGGCTAGAATCCGGACCGGATGGAGCGCTCTACATTGTAGATATGTACCGGGGCGTTGTACAGCACGGACCGTATATGTCACCTTATCTGAGGGAAGTTACCCTGGACAGGCAGTTGGACAAGCCCATTAATTTAGGGCGAATTTGGAGGGTTGTGGCTGATAACAAGAAAACTTATGAGCCGGGTTTAAAGCTCTCTACACTTTCACTGACGGATCTGGTAAACCTTTTATCACATCAAAATGGTTGGTACCGGGATATGGCTCAGAGAATATTAATTGAAAGAGCTGATAATGCCGCTATTCCCCTTCTCGAAGAGTTGATAAAGATAGCTCCAAACCACCTTGCCAGATTACATGCATTATGGACCCTGGAAGGGTTAAACTATCAGGAAACTGACCTATATGGTCTAACCTTAGCCGATCCTCATGCGGATGTGGTATCTGCCAGTTTACGCATCCTCCACCAACTCAGTCAAGAAAACCCGGCTGTACTGGAATTTCTGGAAGCAGCGGTAATAGAGGACTCGCTACAACTTCCTGAACTTCAGGTAGCATTGATAGCGGACCAATTCAACAATTCACTAAAACAAAAGGTACTATCCGATATCCTACAAAACAATATGGCTTCACAGGTATTTCGAGATGCGGTGCTGAGTAGTCTCACTAATAGTGAATATAGCTTTTTATGCCACCTTTTAGATCAACCCGACTGGAGTAACTATACCACAAACAGGGAAATTACCATTGAACAATTGGCCGCGGCAGTGGTTAGCAAAGGCGATCCCGAAGAACTATCTCAAATAGTACATAGACTGGATGGCGAAAAGGAAAATTGGAGACAATCAGCCCTGCTGACCGGTATGTCTTTCTATTCAAATCCCATTGCGGATCCTGTTTCATTATCTCGAGCCCCAGGTTTATTCACGGCGAATATTGCGGAGGAACAACTGAGCAGCAAAGTATCGAAGGTAGCAGCTTTATTTGACTGGCCTGGTAAACCTGTGTCATCCAGAGAGAGCAATAATGAACCAACTTATGAAATAGCCCCGGAGGTTATCTCCCGGGGACGAAGCTTGTACCTGACCATTTGTGCCAGCTGTCATGGGAATGATGGCAATGGGATGACTCGATTTGCCCCTCCCCTTCGAAATTCAGAATGGGTACTGGGTGATCCTGAACGGCTGGCCAGAATTCTGCTTCATGGTATGGAAGGACCGGTTGAGGTAAACGGAAAAAACTACGATGTACCCGAAATTTTACCGGCAATGCCAGCATTTGCCACCACTTCACCTGATGAATTAGCGGCGATAATGACCTATATACGTCAGGAGTGGGATCACAATGCCGAGCCGGTGGCCGGAGGAATGGTAGGAAGAATCCGGGTAATGAGCCAGGGGAAAATAACACCCTGGACCGTTGATGAACTAGCAAAGGAGTTCTCCGGACAAAGTGAAGAGTGATGATTTCAGGGCTGTAATTTCAGTAATGAGAGTTAATTAATCGTATATTGTTATCAGATGGACCGTAAAATTCTATCAATAGAATCTCGCCGCAGATTTATCAAGCAAAGTACCGCTGCAACGGCGGGAATAACTTGTCTTCCCTCCCTGGCGTTCCCAATGGACACAACCAGAAAATCCAGCATGGGAGTGGCTGGTTCCAGCTATGCCATACGGTGGAGGTCAGGAGAGGCCAGCAAAGCGATCCCTGGGTTTGAAAGCGCCTTACAAATGTTGATGCACTGCGAGTCCATCGGGGCAGGTGGAGTGCAGGTGGGATCCAGGAACTGGTCCCAGGATTTTACCGGAGAAGTGCGTGATTTCAGAGAAAAAAAGGGGCTGTATTTGGAAGGCTCAATCAGGCTTCCCCAGTCCGACGATGACCTGGAGCGGTTTACCATGGAAGCCAAACATTCGATGGAAGCTGGTGCCACTATTCTAAGAACCGCCTGTTTAAGTGGCCGACGCTACGAAAATTTCGATACCAGGCAATCATACCAGGAGTTCAAAAATAGCGCCATAGAATCCATTCACCGGGCGATTCCGGTGATAGAAAAATTCAAACTGAAGCTGGCCATCGAAAACCACAAGGACTGGCGGGTACCGGAATTACTGGAAATGCTAAGGCATTTTGATAATGAACGAGTGGGAGTAAACCTGGATACGGGGAACAATATCTCGTTTTTGGAAGACCCGATGTATGTCATAGAATCGTTAGCTCCTTATTCCTTTACCACTCACATTAAAGACATGGGTATCAAAGATTACGAGGATGGATTTTTACTGTCAGAGGTACCATTGGGAACCGGTCAACTCGACCTGAAAAAAATAGTGAAAATTTGCCGGGCTCATAATCCCGATATTAAGTTTAACCTGGAAATGATCACCCGCAACCCCCTGAAAGTTCCCTTCCTCCAGGACAAGTACTGGGCTACCTTCGAAGCACTCACCGCCAGGGAAATGGTAGGTGCTTTGAAATGGGTGAGGGATCATCAGTCCCAACTGGCATTGCCATCAGTGGCTGGTATGACCGATGAAGAGAAACTGCAATACGAGGAACAAAATATTTTGGACTCCTTTAACTATGCAATTGATGAACTTGAACTAGTAAATAATTGAAAAAAATGAGTAAAGAATTACCTGGAATACAACTATTTGATTTAAAAGGACAAACTGCCATTATCACAGGAGGATCAAAAGGATTGGGATTGGCAATGGGAGCCGGATTGGCTTCTTGCGGCTGTAATTTGGTGTTGGTCAGTAGAAACCAGGACGAAGGAGCTGCCGCCGCAGGCACTTTGGAGTCGGAGTACGGAATCAAAGCCATGGCAATTGGTGCAGATGTTACTGATCCGGATCAAATGGAACAAATGGCACAGGGGGTATTTGATGAGTTTGAGCGAATAGATATTTTAATCAACAGCGCCGGGATCAATATTCGTGGAAGTATCGAAGAGTTGAGCTACCAAGATTTCCAAAAAGTAATGGCAGTAAACGTGGATGGCAGTTGGCTGGCCAGTAAGGCTGTAGTGCCATATATGAAAAAGGCAGGGACGGGAAAAATTATTAACATGGCCAGTACTTTAGGAGTGGTGGGTCTGGCCAATCGTACTCCCTATACTTCCAGCAAAGGGGCAATGGTACAGATGACCAGGGCACTGGGATTGGAACTGGCACCTGATAATATAAATGTTAACGCCATTTGCCCGGGCCCATTCCTAACCGAAATCAACCGATCTATTGCCGACTCTGAAGAAGCCAAGAAATTTATCGTGGGAGCCACCGCCTTGGAGCGTTGGGGAGAGTTGAAGGAGATCCAGGGGGCAGCAATCTTATTATCGAGCAGTGCCGCAGATTACATGGTCGGATCACTGCTTACGGTTGATGGCGGATGGACAGCCAGGTGAGGATTTGGGTTATAAGTTATACGTTATGAGTAATTTTAAAAATGTAAACCATCGGTTGGCTATGGTACTGCTGCTGATATTACACAGTGGATTATTATATGGCCAAAGCCCAATTATTGCTGACGGCGCTACCTTACAAAAAGCAGGCAGTGGTTACACCTTTACCGAAGGTCCGGCTGTTGATCCCAAAGGAAATATTTTCTTCACGGACCAGCCCAATGATAAGATCTACAAGTGGTCCGCCGATGATGGTACAGTAAGTCTCTTCATGGAAGGTGCCAAGCGGTCAAACGGTATGTATTTTGACCATGAAGGTGCGCTGGTATCTTGTGCGGATTTAATGAACCAGCTGATCAAAATTTCCCCGGATAAGAATATCGAAGTAGTTATTAGCGGGTACCGGGGCATGAAACTTAATGGCCCCAACGATGTGTGGATACACCCGGACAAGCAGATTTATATTACCGATGCTTTCTATAAAAGAGATTGGTGGGAACACGAAGAGAAAGAGATTGAAGCGGAAAATGTCTATTGCTACTATCCTGAAAGCAAGAAACTGGTGGTTGCCGCAGATGGCTTGGTACGGCCCAATGGTATCGTTGGAACCCCAAATGGGAAGACGCTGTACGTAGCAGATATCAACGATAACAAAATTTATAGCTACAAAGTTGACAGCGATGGCGTATTGAGCAATAGAAAACTATTTGTCAACGACAAATCAGACGGGATGACTATCGACAGCAAAGGCAATGTATACATCTCCAATACCAATGGGGTGACGGTATACAATAAAAAAGGCAAACAAATAGAACAAATCCCCACCGGAGAAAGATGGACCGCGAATGTAGTTTTTGGTGGTAAGGATCATCGTACGCTATTTATAACTGCCATGGGATCGGTCTATACTTTAAAAATGAAGGTTCGGGGAGTGAAATAATATTGATTGAAGGCTATTATATGTGAGAAGTACGGTCCTCCTGCTAGTCTTCAACTAAAGGAAGTACCAAAGCCAACACCGGGTGAGAACGGAATACTGGTAAAAGTCAATGCTACTGCTATTAATGACTATGACTGGTGTCCGGTAAGAGGTAAACCCTACCCTTATCGCTTGCTTTTTGGTTTATTGCAACCTAGAGTACAAATTCCCGGGATTGAACTATCGGGAACTGTGTCGGAGGTTGGCAACAATATAACTGCTTTTAATGTTGGTGATGCAGTGTATGGAGATATCTCCCAGTCGGGTTGGGGAAGCTTTGCAGAATTCGTGTGCACCAAAGAAACGAATATAACACTCAAGCCCGAATCTATGAGTTTTGAAATAGCTGCTGCCATACCCCATGCTGCGATGCTGGCCTCTCAGAGTTTTTTTATGATATGCTGACACAAAAAAGACTAGGTATTAGAAATTACTTCGGGTCAATGTTGATCGGCTGCTTCCTGTTTTCAGGTTTATCCACCCGGGCTCAAAGCCACAAGTTGACCTCTGAAAACATTAATAAAGCTTTCGATAAAGTAGCAGAGAATATTGCCTCCGATACTTTAAGACCGGCTTATCATCTAACTCCACCTGCCGGATGTATGGGCGATCCCAATGGAGGTATCTACTACGACGGTTGGTACCATATTTTTTATGGATTACATCCCTTTGCTGGTCATCCTGGTGGCTGGTACTGGGCTCATGCCAGAAGTCGCGATTTACTTTCCTGGCATCATTTCGAACCGGGTCTGACTCCGGCCTTTGAACTTGGCTTGAACTACATAGGTTCCGGATCTACTATTACTGGCAAGAATGGGGTGCCCTATGTATTCTATTCAGCCAGCGATGATGACCAGATGAAATTCTGGCAGGCTCAATTCAGTAATTCGGATTTGAACCAATGGCAACACCTGTTAAAAACCCCGGTATTGACCCTGGACCACCCGGGTTTACCGGATTTTGATGATTTTTGGAGAGATCCATTTGTATTTGAAGCAGACGGAAGAACTTTTCTAATTGCCTGCGCGGACTTGCTGGATGAAGATTATGTCCCGGTACCCATATTTGAGGCTGTGAATGAAGAGCTTTCATCCTGGCAGTATCGCGGCATTTTATTTGAGTATCCAAAATACAAATACCGCAACTTTGAAGTACCGGAGTTAAGACCTTTAGGGGATAAGTGGATATTTATAGCCTCCACCGATGCACCGGTGGACCGGTGCATCTACTTCACTGGTGATTTTGATCTTCAATCTCTGAAATTTCTACCTGATAATGAGGGGGTTATTGACCACAGCGGCCATTATTATGCCCAGGAAACCATTCCTGATGACCAGGGAAACCTATACCTCATGGCATGGATACCAGGCTGGGACAGAGACTGGCTGCCTACTTATATGAATGAACCTTTGAAGAATGACGGTAAACTGTGGAATGGCTGTTTTGCTATTCCCAGGCAGCTTACCATCAATCAGGGAATGTTAATACAGCAACCTGTCAATAGCGTGGCTCAACTTAGAGGAAATTTGCAGGAGTTGTTCAACAGAAGCTTACCAGTAGCCGGACCTACCACTGCCCATCAGGTTCTACCAAAAATTCGTGGCAATCAACTGGAAATTCAGGCTGAATTTGACTTGGGGACCGCTTCTCTTTGTGGAATGAACTTACTAACCGATTATCTGGGAAATGGTGGAATGTTTATCACCTGGTCCGGAGATGTACTTAACGTAGATGGAGTAAAGGTCCCTATCTCTGATTGGAAACCAGGCCATACGCTTAAACTTCAAATTTTTCTGGATAAACAACTGGCTGAAATATTTATTAATAATGGCAGGGAATGTGTATCCCGTAAAGTACCAGCGGTAAATATTACCGGAGATCGCATTTCATTAACCAGTTTGGGAGGAACTGCAACATTGACCTCCTTGAAAGCCTGGGAATTAAAAAGTATCAATCATTAATAACAGAACCATATGGGTGCTGTGAGAGATAAACAAGAACACTAGCTACATGGAGACATATAAGATCCCTGACCAAACAGATATAGGCCACGTCCACTTGAAAGTTTCAGAAATACAGCGTTCACTGGACTTCTATTGCGGGTTACTGGGCTTTGAACTGATCACCACCTATGGATCTCAAGCGGCGTTTATATCAGCGGGGGGATACCACCATCATATCGGTTTAAATGTCTGGTTTAGCAAAGATCAACCCCCATCACCAAGACAAAACCCCGGTTTATTTCATACAGCGATTCGCTATCCAACCCGCAGAGACCTGGCCGTTATTCTCGATCGCCTGTACCAGCACCAGTATCCGATAACCGGAGCGTCAGATCACGGAGTTTCCGAAGCATTATATTTGGATGACCCTGATAAAAACGGAGTGGAACTATACTGGGACAGGCCAAAAAATCAATGGCCAAAGAAACCCGATGGCACCTTGAATATGTACAGCAGGCCGTTGGACCTGGAGCATCTCTTGTCAGAACTAAGCACCAGTAAGTAATACCGAAGGTTCAATGCAACCCGTATTCAGCCTCTACTGACAAATGCCTCCCTTACTTTTTCAATTTGGTTACTTCTTGTTGTAATTGAAGCACCATTCCCGTTAGTTGCTCCAGAGATAACTGTGGATCTGTAGCGGGATCCGGAAAAGTTACACTTATAAATGCCTGAGCAGACCACACCTCATGTACCTCATTGATGGGAATTTCATAAGGTGCATAGCTTCGATTATCCGATACTAAAAACAACTTCTGACTCTCCTCCACATAATTAAAAACCCTCTTGTAAACCACACCCTCCTTGTCAGTCAGTAATATGTAAGTGTTACCACTCCTGATATCTCTCCAGTCGTCCACATACTTGCCCACCACTATGGTACCCGTCTGCAGGGGCAGCATGGAGTCACCAGAGATCTCAAAAGCCCGATAGGTACCTCCCCGGGGCAGATTCGGCAGCCGGAACCGTGGTAATTCCTGAATATACTCCGGATCAGCATATCCGTTTAGGTATCCTGCCGCAGCTTTTTGAGGTACCCATTGTACCTGCTCTTCACCCTCACCACTTACCGTCACCGAAAGGACCCTTAGCTGGGAACCGGTAGCCCTGTTAACCTCCTGTTGCCCCGGTGCCGCCAGGTCTTGCTGCACCAAAGAATCGATGGGAATGTTGAAAACCTCCGCCAGCTTAATCAGATTGTTAATCCTGGGCTCAGCCCTCCCCTCCTCGTAAGCGCCAATCAATGACCTCTTAATACCCATCTTCTCGGCCAGAGCACCCTGAGTCAAACCGGCTTGCTTTCGAAGAATTTTTATATTGTTACCGATCACGTCAAAGTAAATTTTATGGGACTTAAAATAATATCAAAAAATGGTAAAGATCAATTTTGTTTGAAGATCATAAAATCCGACAAAGGAGGAGGTGCTTTACGAACGGAGTATAAATGCGTGTGGTAATACTCATCAGCTTCCTCCATTAAATTCAATCTACACTTGATGGTAGTTACCACACGCTTTAAAGTATCATGGGCATCCACCAATACATATCCGTACATATCCTGACCCTCCTCCCCTTTCGATGCATAAAATTTTACCTGGAACCTGCCAGATTCCAATTTCTTTGAGCAAAGCTTCAGCTTATAAGGGGATGCATTGATTACACTGGTTTCCATTGCTATTTATATTGGTTTTATGATTATAAATTTAGCATTTATATTTTATTATTCCAATATATTTAGCTTTTTTGCTACAAATATTAGCTATGTTTCTCAATTGCCATACCTATTTCAGCTTCAAATACGGCACATTATCACCACAGGACTTGTTTGAAGAGGCCCGGAAAAACGGGATTAGAAAATTGGTTCTCACTGATATCAACAGCACAGCGGGGCATATTGAGATGATGAGAATATGCAATGAAAGGGCATCTGAGTATGAGCTGGAAATAGCTCTCGGCATTGAATTTTGGGATGAGGGGCGGCTTAAATACACAGGCATCGCCCGCAATACCCAGGGCTACCTGGAGCTGAACCGCTACCTTTCTCATCACAATCAGCGGGGAGCGCCTTTGCTGAGCAGGGCACCTGAATTTGAAAACGTCTTTATCATTTATCCTTGGGGACGGGCCCCGGAACAAGTAAAGGACCATGAATTTATCGGGGTCCGTGCTCAAAACCTCAACCAGGTACTCACCAGCCGGTTTGTCAATTACCAAAAGTACCTGGTGGCATGGCATCCGGTTACTTTCAGGGATAAACACACCTATCATATACATCGCCTGCTACGCGCCATCGACATGAATACCATTCTCAGCAAGCTTCCCCCGGGACAACAGGCGGTACCTGCCGAAGTAATGATGCCGTTGTATCAGCTGAAGCGGCAATTTGCCAGGTACCCCCAGCTGATAGCTAATACTGAATGGTTGTTATCCCAATGTTGTATTGAATTCGACTTTAAGACAGACAAGAACAAATCCGTGGTCACCGGAAGCCGGCAACAAGATCTGCAAAAACTTGAAGCTCTGGCCCTGGAGGGGTTTGCCAGCCGTTTTTGCCACAAGCCGTATCAGAAGAAAGCGCTGCAACGGCTGAGACGGGAGTTGGAAATTATTGCTCACCGAAATTTTGCGGCTTATTTCCTGATCAGTCACGACATTGTTTCCTTTGCCCGACAGCAACAGTTCGAACATGTGGGTCGTGGCAGCGGGGCCAACAGCCTGGTGGCATACTGCCTGCAACTCACCAACGTTGACCCCATCGAACTGGATTTATATTTTGAACGGTTCCTCAATCCACAGCGCAGTTCACCGCCTGATTTCGATATTGATTTTTCCTGGAGAGACCGGGATGCGGTAACCCAGTATATTTTTGACCGGTATGGGTATCAGCATACTGCCTTACTGGGCACCCACAACACCTTCAAGCAACGGTCCACCATAAGGGAGTTAGGCAAAGTATTCGGACTGCCCAAAAGTGAAATTGACCAACTGGCAGCACATCCTCAACAACCGAAAGATCAGGTTTCGGCACTAATTTTCCGGTATGCCAAAAGGATGTTGTCCATTCCCTCCCACCTGTCGGTACACGCCGGGGGAGTGCTGATTACCGAGAAACCCATCCATACTTACACCGCTACAGACTTCCCTCCCAAGGGATACCCTACCACACATTTTGAAATGCACAGTGCGGAGGACATTGGTATCTATAAATTCGACATCCTGAGCCAACGGGGCCTGGGCCACATCAAAGATTCCGTGGCCTTGATATCTCAGAACCGGAAACAGGAGGTAGACATAAATGATTTTGAAAATTTTAAGACAGATCCCAAAATCAGGCAATTGCTCAGTACCGGCCGCACCATGGGATGCTTCTATGTGGAATCACCGGCCATGAGGATGCTGCTGGGCAAGTTGTCCTGTGATAACTACCTGACCCTGGTAGCTGCCAGCTCCATCATCCGTCCCGGAGTAGCCCGGTCCGGCATGATGCGGGCCTACATCGAACGGCACCATAAAGCGACCAATGGCGGCAGCTATGAGTCCATTCATCCCAAAATGGACCAACTGATGGCAGAAACCTACGGAGTAATGGTATACCAGGAAGATGTGATCAAAGTAGCCCACCACTTTGCAGGGCTAACCTTGGCAGAGGCCGACATACTGCGCCGCGGCATGTCCGGCAAGTTCCGGTCGCGAGCTGAATTCAAGCGGGTGGAAAGACAATTTTTTGAAAACTGCAGCAAAAGGGGGTATCCGGACAAGGTAAGTCAACGGGTATGGTTTGAGATAGAGAGTTTCTCCGGATACTCTTTTTCCAAAGGGCATTCAGCCAGCTACGCGGTGGAAAGTTACCAGAGCCTCTACCTAAAGGCACATTACCCCCTGGAGTTTATGGTGGGGGTGATCAATAACTTTGGCGGGTTTTACCGCACCGAGTTCTACTTTCACGAAGCCCGTATGAGTGGAGCTACCATCGAAGCGCCCTGCATCAATCATAGCAGGTATATGACTGCGATCGAGGGATCCACCATTTATATGGGGCTTATCCACCTGAAAAGCCTGGAAAGTAAAGTAGCACAAAGTATTGAGTGGGAACGAGATGAGCATGGGCCCTATACCGGTCTGGATAACTTTCTGCGAAGGGTTCTGATCGGACTGGAGCAACTGCGCATACTAATTCGCATCGGCGCATTCCGCTTCACCGGACAGGAAAAAAGATCGCTATTGTGGGAGGCACACCGTTATTTTAACCAGCCCCTGAAAGTACGCAACACCCTGGACCTGTTCAATCTCAAACCAAAGCCCTTCACCCTGCCGGTGCTGGAGCAATATCCCTATGCCGATGCTTTTGACCAGATTGAGCTACTGGGATTCCCCCTGTGTGAACCTTTTCAACTACTGGATGGGGAAGACCCGGAGAATACCCTCTCCCGGCAGTTACCAAAGAAATTGCACCAGAAAGTCACCATGACGGGCTACCTGGTCACCACTAAAGACACCCACACCAAAAACCGGCAACTCATGCACTTTGGCACCTTCTATGACCGGGAAGGGCTGGTTTTTGACACTACTCATTTCCCACCGGTGGCCAGAAAGTTTCCATTTCAAGGCAAAGGTTTTTACCGCATTAAAGGCATGGTGGTGGAGGATTTTGGCTATCCCATGGTGGAAGTGGGATTCATGGAAAAGGTGCCCATGGTGGACAAATACCGGGTGGAAGGAACAGGGACGAGGGACGAAGGGCCAGAGATACAAGTGCAGGGGTTGGAGTACGCCAAGAAATAATTTATGGTGCTAGCTTTCAGGCTATCAATGCTAGGGCTGAGCCTTATATTTTATAAGGTGTTCGCTGATGGCAGACTTTATGGTTTCATATTTGGTTTGAATTAACCAGTGGCCGGCATCCAGGTCCAAAAATGTATAGTCATTTTTCATAAACTTATGCCCGTTACTCACTGCCACAGATCCTATTGCGCTATCATTTTTTCCCCAAATAAATAGCGTCGGAGTGTCGATTTCACCCAGAATTTGTCCAATGGCTGCGTTTTTCAATAAATCATAATTACTTCTGTAATAATTCAGAGCCGCAGTTAATTGACGATTGTTCTTAAATACGGAAATATAATCTTCAATTTCCTCCTTATTACTGTGTTTCCACAACCTCCTAAACAACTTAAAGTCATTTTTTCTGATCATCCATTCCGGTAGTAAGGGCCATTGAAACCATTTAATATATCTACTCATTCTGCTTTGTTCTTTATCCGTGACTATAGCCTCGCCAAACGCTTGCAGATGGGGGACCGATAAGCCGGTCCAACTTAGAATGGTAGTGGGGAAATCGTATACCGCCTTCCAACCAATGGCCGCACCCCAGTCATGACCGATTAAGTGAAACTGATCTTTCCCCAGGTTCTTGGCAATTCCCAGGACGTCGTCTACCAGATAGGATAAGGCATAATGCTTCTTTCCACGTGGACAGGCGCCACTGCTATAACCTCTTAAATCAGGGGCCACACAATAAAACCCCAGCGCAGCAATATCTGAGATTAACCTGCTCCACATGAAAGATGTTTCGGGGAAGCCATGGAGGAACACGACCAATTCATTGTGTTTATCTCCGGCGACCCTGCAATCAAATTTTAAATCCTCAACATTTACTACAATTATCTTACTCATTCGGCTGGTATTTAAAGCAATACACTTATTGAGTTCATTTGAGCTCTTTCATCATACCAGCAATTTCTCGATTTGCCTGGCTAATGAGCGCCACATTTTCAGAATCGGGTTGTTCCATTTCGTCCAGCAGGCCATAGCGCCGGGCTTTGTTTCTCTGATATGCACCACAAAGATGGAAGCCTACACAACCCGGGTTCTGGTAAAGTTTTGTAATTGTATCAGCATACCAATGACCAGGCTATGGTATTCTTGATAACATGACGACGCTTCAATTTCTCTGGTGTTTTCGTTTAATAATACAAAGTCTTGAGATGAATTGAAATTATACCAGCTACTTAAGCCCTATGTGTCCGACAACGAACAGTTAATGTCCACCAAACGTCCATTGCCGGATAGAACAAATGATGGAATAATTGTTAACTATATGTGTACCAAATAATTACCATAGATGGCTTGAGTTTTGCATATAGTTGATTTAAAAAACTGACTATGACTTTTACCG
>JAUIKU010000042.1 GCA_030430675.1 Bacteroidia bacterium
CCTACAACCTGGAAATATTTGCCAGTATGGGCCATTTTATGGAATCCTATTGCGATCTGGTACTAGCCATAGGAGAAATGGCCGGTTATTGCGATATGGCCATGGCGGCAAAGGAAGCGGGAAATAGCCAGGAGGTGGCGGAGAATCTCAACAAAATGGCAGCCACTGCAGAAACAGCCTGGGAAGGATACGAAAGTACCTATGAGGAGTTGAAGGATCTTTGGGAAATTTCGCGGTATCCAAAAGGAGAAGAAGGATATATGATGAACCCACAGACCATTTACCTGGCCGGGAGGACTGCAGACCTTTCGTACCTGATTTTGGCGGAACAAGAGTTGGGTCTTACCGCTTATGCCGAAAAACTCAGAAGTATGGCAGAGAACTACTGATCCGGCTTTATAGATCTGCAAGAAAACTGGCCTGTGCCAGTACACTGGAAATGCTTAGATTACAAATATCATAAAATCATAATGCTATGAATGCCAGGAGAGATGTGATCAGGAAAATGATGTCCGGATTGATCGGTGGTAGCATGATGGGTAGCCTGGGATGTACAAAGCAATCCGACCAAAAGGTTTCGGAACCCATTGCCGCACCTGTAAATAAAAATTGGCGACAGGACCCCCAATGGTATCAGACCAGATATGGTGATTGGGGTGGTCCAGGAGTATCGTCAAAACCCGGTCCCATGGATGAAATACTGCTTAAGGATTATGCCCCGAGGTCCCTGGTAGTTGCTCAGGAAACGTTTATCGCCAAAGCCAAATATCCTGTGATTGACAGCCATGTGCACGTGCTGGCCAAAACACCTGAGGAAATCGAGGAATGGGTCCGCACTAAGGATGAAGTGGGGATTGCGAAATCAGTTGTATTAACGGGCGCCACCGGCGAGAGATTTGAAGAGCTAGCGGCACTATATGCTCAATATTCCGACAGGTTTATCCTTTTCTGTGGCATTGATAAAACCGGCATTGGTCAACCGGATTATACCGATAGAGCTGTAGCCGAATTGGTTCGATGTCATGAAATGGGAGCCAGGGGAGTAGGTGAAGTTTCAGATAAGGGTTATGGTATCACGGGCGACGAGGGGTTAAGTCCTGAAGAAAGGCTCCATCCCGATGACATCAGGCTGGATGCATTTTGGGAAAAGTGTGGTGAGTTGCGTATCCCTGTCAACTTGCATGTCGCTGATCATCCTTCCTGCTGGACACCACTGGATGTCTATCAGGAGCGCAGCCCGGACTATCAGCACTTTAACAAATTCGACAAAAATGTACCCTCCCACGAAGAGTTGATAGCAAAACGAAACCGTACCCTGGATAAACACCCGGATACCATTTTTGTAGCTTGTCACCTGGGTAACCAGGGACATGATTTGAATTGGCTCAGCGGTGATATGGATCGATATCCCAATCTTTATCTGGATACATCAGCCAGGGACTACGAATTGGGCCGTACCCCCCGGGCATCATATAGGTTTTTGAATAAGTACAAAGACCGGGTGGTATTTGGCACCGACCAGGGCCGCCTCAAATCGATGTACCAGATGCATTGGCGGTTATACCAATCGGCTGATGAGTATTTTGTGGGTCGGGTAGGATGGAGGTATTACGGATTGGAGTTGCCGGACGCAACTCTTAGTGCGCTTTATAAAAATACGGCCAGGCAAGTTCTTGGCATTTAGTAGGATTATTAAAACCAATGGCTAAGCAATGAAAATTAACCGGAAAAACTTTCTCAAAGTCGCGGGGCTGGCAACAGCAGGCGTTATGGTAGACAATAACGGGGCAGCCCGGGGAATAACGACACCCTCCGCTCAGCGAACGCAACAATTTAATATGCATGGGTTCGCCGCGCCCAAGTTGGACAAAGTCAGGGTAGGGATCGTAGGTGTGGGGGAGCGTGGATCGGGTACCGTTGTGCGGTTGGCCAGTATCCAGGGAGTTGAGATCAAGGCACTGTGCGATGTGGTGCCTCATAGAGTCGAATCATCGGCTTCTTTACTAAAAAAAGAGTTTAGCGGGCATAGCCCGCAATCTTATTCGGATAATCCACAGAGCTGGAAACAGGTATGTGAACGGGCGGATATTGACCTAATCTATATTGCCACCCCGTGGAACCTTCATGCCCGAATAGCAGTCTACGCCATGGAACAGGGTAAGCATGTCTATACAGAACTTCCGGTGGGGAGCACAGTTGAAGAATGCTGGAAGGTGGTTACTACCTCGGAGAAAACCCGCAAGCATTGCTTCATGGGATGTGGTTCCTGTCACGATGGAATGGCTGCGGTGGTATTGAACATGGTCAGAAAGGGATATTTCGGAGACCTTGTGCATGGTGAAGGACATTATATCCACGACAGGGTGTCCAACAATGAACAAAGATGGGTGAGGGATAAGGACAATAATAACTGGTACGGATATCGCCCCTGGCGCCTGCAGGAAAATGTAAACCGAAACGGAAACCTGTACCCGGCCCACGGTTTGGGTCCGGTAGCGCAAATAATGGACCTGAACTACGGAGATAAAATGGATTATATGGTTTCTATTTCCAGTGGTGACTTTACCATGAAGCACAAGATGGCAGAAATTTCACAAACTGATGAATATTTCAAACCCTATGTGGGGCTGGATTTCCGGGGTAATATGAATACCACTATTATCCGCACCCACCGGGGGCGTACCATAATGCTGCAACACGACATAAGTTCTCCCCGGCCCGGGCATCGTTTCGACCTGATCAGCGGAAACAAGGCCATCTACCGGGCGCGACCTGACCGGCTGGCAACCAGCCACGATGGCTGGCTGCCACAAGAGGAATTTGACAGGTTGGTGGAAGAATATACCCCAGGTATCACCAGGAAGTTTGCAGAAAAACGTGATGAGGCACGTGTAAATAATCGAAGCAGGGGATATGAGCGGGTTACCGCCAGCGACTGGCGTTTGATTGACTGTTTGCGCAATGGATTGCCTCTGGAGATGGATGTGTACGATGCTGCCCTGTGGAGTGTTATTACTCCCCTCAGTGAGTGGTCCGTGGCCAACCAGGGTGCAACCATTAAGATCCCGGATTTTACGGCAGGGTCGTGGCAAACCAATAAATCCGGAATGGATATCGATATCAAACAGGGGGGGACCACTAAGTTAGTATCCTGATTTTCAGCCCGGTGGTATTAAAGAGTTGGTGGTTAAAAGCCTGCTTTCAATCCATTGGTTCTAATCTATTACTTCAGGGTTACCGTGGGCGGGTTTATATAGTCATTCCAGTAATGCTCGGCGTTGATAGCGTTACTGTCGCCGTCATAGATCACCATGCGGTAACGCAGGGTGTATAGATTTCCCGGCTCCAGCACCCAATCCCGGTCTTGCGATGGGTTGAAATTGACAAAAACATTTCCCTCACCCTGGCGGGTACCTACTTGCCAGATTCGCAGAGGCTCAGGAAAATTATAATTGGAGGGATTGGTCATAAATACGATGCCAGACCTGCCGGATTTTACAGGACCGTTGACATGACACCAACGAGCCCTGGTACGATTGCCATCGGCCTTGCTCTTTCCTTCGGAGGTAATTAATACTGCATTATGGTCATCCCATTCTTTAGTGGCCCTGTATACAAAGCCCTGGTAGAGATTTTCTTTGATGGTCATTGGACTGCTGGAAGCGCAGGACATGGTGGAAGTAAAGTCCACTATCCAAACCTCCGGTGGTGTTTCCTGGGTCCACACCCGAATGTCTACCACCTCATTCAGCGCTACCTTATCGGAATCCCTCAGGGAATCTTTCTTGACCAGGTGCTGGTGTAAAGACCGGAGTTGCCCATAAACAGGTCCCCCGGCAAACATGGGCTTACCTTCAACCAACACGGTTGCCTGGCCCTTGCCCAGGTTCCAAAAATCAATTTCCCTGCCCTCAAATTCCGTATGCGTCCAGGAATTCCAGATTCCGTAGTGATGGTAGTGATCGGGTGGTTGAATCCTGGTGAGGACTTCTCCTTTTGGGGACCTTAATGGGTGAATATATCCAGCACGCCGGTAAATCTCATCTACGCCTTCAGGCACTGGTGGAAGTCCATATTGGTAGGCAAGTATTTTTTTTACCCCTGATTGGAAATGAACAGCCTCGCCGGTATCTTCCGTATTGATACCTTTAAAAGTTGGTGGATCGCTTTCCTGGTATAACTCATAGGTCCTGGTAGTACCGGGTGGTGTAACACCATCTAATACCCACCACAATAGACTAACACTGTTGACTGTCTCCATTTGAAAAGGAACGGTTTTGCTTCCACCGGTGGTATGTTCCACCAGTCGCATGTTTTCAGGCCCGGCTATATTCAGCCATTTGGTGACATTCACGGACACCGGTGTATTGATTCTCTGATGGTCACCGGAATTTACGGCTAATGAGACCAGAGTTACTTTTTCGGTAGAAGTACCCAGACTGTTGTTGGGATAACAGCCTAGAATTGCCAGACTGAGGATGATGAATTGAAAATATTTTCCGGATATCATTTTTGTATAATGATTGATTATTCAGATAGGCAGATCTGCCAGAGCCTATCCCAAGTTTATTGAAAACTAGGTTCGAAACTGATAGTTACCATCTTAATCATATGCAAAAAATTCGCTATAGTGTAAGAAGTGGCGCTCCATTTATATCCCTAAGTTTTATTCAATTAAATTAATGTCAGTATAGGCAAATTAAGGGTTCTGATTTTCTTGCAACTATGAGTATAGATTTAAAGCGCTTCGGAGTTAAGGGCCTGCTATTGTCAGGTGCAGTCCTTTGGATAATGAGTAGCACCTGTTATGCCCAGGTTGAAAACAGTTCCAGCAACCTGTTGCTCAATGCCAATTTTGATTTTCATGCCTTCAACAATCACCGGGAGGGTGAAAGAAAAAGCTATGCCTCCCACAACGTGGCATTTTGGAATACGGCCTCATGGGGAGATATTCAGGTGATGCGGGAATCTCATGTAGCCAGTGAAGTCCGGCCTGATTTCTCGACCCACAATATGGTAGCGATCCACCCTGGTAAGAAGCTCTGGCAGTTCTTTACCTTGCCGGAAGCGGGCCTGGCTCATGGTGATCAACTGACGTTGTCTGTCTACGGCTATCAGAAGCAGGGTCGGCAACTCAAGGCCAGCATTAATTTGATGAAACTGGACAGTGAGGATGGTGAATGGAGTCCGGCGGATTTTGGCATGAGAGATTCACGCACTTTTCCCAGGCACTCCAGGGGGGAACTGGTGGTGGCCAAAGAATATCCAGGTACCACCGATGAATCCGGAAAAACTCATATATCAATCGAGAATGCCCTGATAGAAGGCAGGGTTTCTCAAGGAAACATTTCCAGTTCCGGCGACATCAATACCATTGGCATCCGGGTGGAGTTCGAGAATACGGCTTCCAATGATACGGTATGGGTGTTTGCTCCCAAACTGTCAAGGGTGGGGGATGAACCAGGTACTTCGGGATATCGTCAAATGAACAGCTACTACAAACATTTACCCCGGACCATTCAAAAGTTATGGAAAGGTGAACCTATCCATATTATGGTGATGGGTTCCAGCATCGATCGGGGCAGCGCCAATCCACCAATGTATCTCTACGATGAAGATGCTTCATCTGCAGCTTTCAAACAACCTATATCAGAAGGCCTTTTTGATGCTAAGAAAGCAGGCCGTGAAGATCTTGATGGATACTATGGTGAGTGGCGGCATTATTTTAGTTACGGGGGACGGTTGAAGCGGGAATTGATGCGAAAATTCAACCTCTCCGCCGATAAGATATTGTTAAATTTTATGGCTTCTGATGGTTCAGCCATAGGAGAAGCACACTCCGGACTAAAGGAATATTGTTCATTGTCAATTCCCCCTGAACCCAATCTGAATGGTCATCAGCAAGGCAGGACCTGGCAGGAGCTTTATCCTGATTTATTTGCCCGCTCCGAAGGACCCAGACCGGATTTGATCATTTTCGGAAGCGGCGCCAATGAAAAGACCGATACTCCCGATGAAGTGGCGGTGTTTGAAGGTGCCATTAGGTGGATACAACGACATTACCCCAACACGGAATTTCTGTTTTGTCAGTTTCAAAACTTGGGAGGATATACTCCCAACCCCGGGGATATGCAGGCCTTATCGTTGAGGTATCAGATCCCGTTTGTTGATTACGGAAAGATAGGGGATGACATTGTCCGATGGTCAAACCGGTATGCCCTGGTGCCCAAGGACGGTCACCCTCAGGCTGCTGCCCATTATATCTGGTTCAAACAAGTAGAGAAAGCCTTTGAGTGCTGGGACCCGACGGAAACAGGTCAGGCCCAGTTACAATTGCCGGAAAGATTGCATCGAAACACCTATGGCTGGGAAGGGGAAATGATAACTTTTGATTCCACCAGTGCCAGGATAAAAGGCAATAAATTTATTTTTGAGGATAACGCCATAAACAGTTGGGGTAAGGTCGACAATGAACCACCTGTACCTTATGTGGATGGGGTTGAACTTCATTCAAGAAGGTCTTCCCCCAGCAGGAACCTTCGCAATTCCATGTTTCGGCACGGCCGTACCAGTTTAGGGGACAGGCACATATTGGAAATAAAAGGAGAAAACGCCAGGCTGACTTATGTTGATGCCAAAGTCAATCCCAACCGGAGGTTTTTTCCCATCGACAACCCCAATTGGAAAATTGACAAAAACAAAGTGCAAAATTTTCCTTCGGATTGGGGTGCTCCCTATGGATCAAAGATGATCACCCTGAAACCAGGCACATCCATTGATATAGAGGTTATGGCTACCGATGTATCAATAGCCTATGTGGATGATGCCAAAGGAGGCGTACTGGAGGTGCATATTGATGAAGATTTGAAGCTTGAACAACCTAGTAACATCGGGTTCGTGGATATCGATGACCAGGTAAATTATCTGGAGAACAGAAAGGGTATACTGAATCTGGGATATGGGCTGCATAAAGTCCGGTTAACCGCCCGTAAGCAGCCCGTTAAGGTATTGGGGCTGTTTACCTATGATTCACGACCCAATCTCGCGGCGGAACGTCGCATTACCGGAATGGCCTATGGTGGTGAAGAACTAACGTTCAGTCTGCCATTTCGAGCAAAACCGCTGGTACTTTGCAGTGGTGGTCTTTCAGTAAAGACGGAAGATATATCCAGGTCCGGCATAAAATTCTCCGGCACTTCAGGTCACTTTGAAATTATCGGGGAGTAGATTCCAATAACTATGACTTTGACATAGTAACACCGGTAGTACCTCCACGCTGTAGTGAAATATCGTGAGGGACATTGCTTTGCCAGGCTCCGGCCGTAAAATCTGGGATATCTATAGGCGCTGACCGGTTGGCTACAGACCATTCGCTTAAAGGTCCGATGCAACTCCAGGCAGCGGCGTCGTAAACGTCCATGTCCACCGGAAGGCCGTTTCTCAGGCAATCAATCAACCGCCAGTCCATTAAAAAATCCATGCCCCCGTGTCCACCGATTTGTACTGCCACTTCCTTCATTTTATTGACCAATTGAGGGGTGTATTGCTGTTCCAGGCTTTCCATTTCATCCTCAGTTAACCACTTTTCGTGTCCAATGGCTATCTTCTCAGGGAAAGGATATTTTTGAGCAATACCCTTGGTACCACTTACCAGGTGAAGCCGGGAATATGGCCTGGGAGAAGAGACGTCGTGCTGTATAAGAATGGTTTGTCCCAGCGCAGTTTTAATGGTACTGGTATTCATATTGCCACGGAAGGAAGCGTTAACAAACTGCTGGTACTGATCATCGCTGGCCGCCAATTCTTTGGCCACTTCATTGGTGCTGAAGTCCCTGGTGGAAGTGGAAACCAGGTAATCCATTTTATTGCCCCGGTTGATATTCATTATCTGGGCTACCGGTCCCAACCCGTGTGTAGGGTACAGGTTGCCATTGCGCTCCATGTTTTCCTGTAAACGCCATCGTTCACTGGGATTTCCCCGGTGAAAAAGGGTTTCATCCAGATCGTGTATATAGGCACCTTCAGTATGAACAATTTCCCCGAAGTAACCCTGTCTGGTGAGGTTTAAAGTAAGCATTTCAAAAAAATCGTAACAACAGTTTTCCAGGATCATGCAATGCTTTTTGGTGGTTTCGGATGTCTCTACCAGTTCCCAGCATTCCTCCATGGTTTTAGCTGCCGGAACTTCAAGCGCAGTATGTTTACCTTGTTTCATAGCATAAACTCCCATGGGTGCGTGCCATGCCCAGGGTGTGGTCACATAGATAAGGTCAAGATCTTCCCGGTCGCACATTTCCATCCAGATCTCATCGTTGCCGGTAAAAAGCTCCGGATTATGGCCTTTACTGATAATGCCTTCCTTAGCTTTCTCCGCCCGTTCGGGTACCACATCACAGAGGGCATTGATCTTAACACCTTCGAGATAGCTAAGTCTCTTTACTGCTGCCGATCCTCTATTTCCTATTCCGATGATGCCAATCCTAACCGTTTCGATGGCAGGAGCAGCGTATCCGGACATGTTAAACACCTGCGAATGGTTTCTCAGAGATTGCTTCCTGATATGATCCAGGGCACTTGTTCCTGAGGTTGATTGTGATTTGGACTCTTCAATACCACATGAACCGAGGAGGCCTACTCCGGTAAGGCCGGTCAGTTTAAGGAAATCTCTGCGTGTGTTGTTCATGGTAGTTAAACTATTTGTTTGTTAACAGGGTCCCATCTGACCTGTCTTTTCTCAAGATACGATTTCTTGGCCATCTGTAATATCACGGCCTCTTGAACTGCCCAGTCGACATTGCAACTGGTTTCCCCACCAAAACGAATTACATCGAGCCATTCTTTTAAATGCAGATGGGTAACATCCTTTAGCTCGTCTCCGATCTTTACCGAAGTCAGCCCCCTTTCCACATAGTATTTTTGAGTTGCCGAACTCACTCCGTCCACCCCGGTATTCTGACCCACGGTAAACATTGGTTTATTGGTATCAATAAGCTTTTTATCCAATTTGTCACGGTACTTTTCCGAGTTGCCATCTGCTGTCACCGATAGACTACTACCAATTTCCATGCTGGCTTCATTACCCATAAATACCCTTCCTCTACCTCGGCTATTGGCCAGAGTGGCACTATATACCAGGGTCATGCCCCGGTCGGGATATTCAAATACCGCCTGCACCAGGTCGGGTGTTTGCCGGCCATCCTTATAATAATATATGCCACCGGAGCACATACAGGTGGCTGGGATGCCACAATTAAGTATCCCGTTAACCGCGTCAAATTCGTGAGAAAATAATTGCCCCAAAATACCGGTGGAATAGTCCCAGTACTTGGTCCAGTTGTAATACCGGTCGATGCTGAAGGGCGCCTGCGGGCGGTCTCCCTGCCAAAGCTCCCAGTCGATGCTTCTGGCATCTCCAGATTTGGGGCTGCCATCGGAATTGACATGGCGTACCCAGGCCCCACTGGGTGTATTGCGATTGGTGGTTACCTCGACCAGGTTTACATCACCCAGTATTCCCTTTTTCACCAGGTCCGCAGCATAGGGATAGATGGGATTGTGCCGTATCTGATGTCCCAGTTGATAGACCTGCTTGCTGTCTTTTAGCGCTTCAGCTAAAATTTGTATCTCTTCTTCCGTGCGGGTGGGCGCTTTTTCACAGTAAACGTGTTTGCCGGCATTAATGGCATCCACGGTCATGCTTACGTGGTGATGATCGGGGGTGGCGATAATTACCGCGTCGATTTCATCACTTTCCAACATATCGTGATAGTGCTTAAATCGTTTGACTTTGGGCAGATTTTTCTCTCCGGAGTAGGCTTTTACACTGTTGTTGCCAGCCGCCAGGGCCCGCTCGGCTCGTTCGTCAAAAACCTCGCATACTCCGGTTAGTACTACATTCAAATCCCGGTAGCCCATCCAGGCTTCCAGCCTTTCTTTGGAAAAGTCTTCCACACTTTTTTTAGGAGCAAAACCGGTGTGGAAAAGTAAGGATCCCGAACGTGACCCTGCGCCGATGATACCCAGGCGGATCGTGTCCTTGGGCTTGTCATAACTCTTGGCAGATATACTTCCCAGGTCCTTTTCAAGGCCCAGTTCTTTGATCATGTCGACCGTTTCTCCTTTGGATTCGGCATGGTTGCTTCTGGCATATTCGATTCCAAAAAGGCCAAGAACAGGCAGAGAGGCCATACCCTTGATGATATCTCTCCTTTTGGTACTGGTAGGGTTTTGATTTTTCTTATTGTTGTCTTCCATGTTCCTTCTGTTGAGTTTTAGCCTGTCGCCAGGTTAGTAGCGGCCGCTGATTTTCTTTTTATAAGTGTATCGAGTCCGAACTGCTCCCCTGCAGAGAAAACTCCCAGTACAAACAGGGCAGCTGCTTCAATCAAGGTTTTATTTACTATCAGGTATTTTCCTTCCATGGGGATACTGTACTCCAGGCCCACCCATGGTGGTACGCACAGATAATAGAGTAGTAAGAGTACCATACCCGAAAATGCAAAAATTCTGGTGAAAATGCCTGTGATCAAGGCCAAACCAATGACGATGAGTCCCCATTGATTTAAAAAATCTATGGCTACCATGGTGGTACTTTGGTCTGCCAGAGCAATGAATATGCCGGAGAATGGGCCCTGTGAGCTTTTTAAGTAGCCAACGGAACTCCAGCTGGGATCGGATATCTTTACCAGCCCTTCATACAAAAAGTGCCAGCCTATTAATACTCTCAGAACAAAGATGGATACTGACTGTGTTTTATTCATTCGGTTAAAGTTTGTGGGTACAATATACGGTGATTTATCCCTATAGTGCCAGTTTGGTGGTCGAATCCATTCAAGTAACGAAGCCACGGGCAATTCAAACTATGGCGTGGTATAAAAACACTACCTGTAATCAACGAAGTTATAATCTACACAGATCATTAAAATATATGAATCAATAGTATTGTAATAGGAATATTCATAATACGGATATCCATGCCACTGCGTAATCGCAGGCAGTAAGGGAGGATTAAACCAACAGTATGGTTGGGGTCGTTTAAAATCATGTAAGGTGTTGACTGCAATCATTTTTTATTTAGTACTTCTTTCTTTCTTTTAACCAATGCAACAAGATGAACTTATAAGAATGGAAAGAGATCTTAAAATATTGACTATTGGTTTTATAGCCGGTGTATTGGTAGGGGTATTTACTGCACCCAGCAAAGGCCGTATCACCAGGAAAAAGCTAAAATATCAAGCGGATTTGCTAAAGGATCAGATGGGAGAAGCCCTTGATGAGGCTAAGGAAGAAGTTAAACGCGTTAAGAAGGCTGCGGTGTCATAACCGCAACTAAACTTTAAAGGACTATGGATATGGTTAAAAATGACTTGAGTATCTCTAAAGTAATCGGATATGCTTTTGTATCGGAGCTGTTTCTAATACTGTTGCAGTTCATTTATATGGCATACTATGAAATGACCAATCCCGGAGTTAAGCTCAACTTCGACCTGGAGTATATGAGTCATGTCGGCTTCTTCATCTTTCAAATCGTGGGGTTGTTTGTTTTCACAATCATTGGTTATCTGATTTTCCGCCGAAGTGCTGAAAAGAAATTCAAGAAGGTTTTCACCTATTTGATCGCCGGGGGAATAATCGAGTTGGTCTTTTATCTGGTGGCCACTGAGTTCGAAGCTGCCTATATATATTCAATTCTGGATAAAGCTGTAGCCATTGCCTTTGCCGGAATCCTGTACTGGACATCTCAGTCCAAGGATGTCCGGGCGATAAAGAACTAGGGCCAATTACGAATTGCGAAGGACAAGGGTTCGTTAAAGTACAAATTCACTGGAGCCGGTACTAAGCTCAAGTCCCCCTGTATAGGTAAAAAAGATGTACTTAAAAATATTTGCCCTCGATCTCGATGGCACCCTCACGGAGAATGATTCCTTAAGTGACCCGGTAAAATCTGCTTTAATAAATGCAAAAAAGGAGGGCTTTACCATTTTGCTGGTCACCGGCAGGAGGCTTGATGTACTTCCCGAGATCACCTTCTTTGAAAGTTTATGCGAGGCCATAATAGTGGAGAATGGTGCTGCAATCTACTTTCCGCGCAGCAAAAGTGTGACATTGCCATTTGGACAGCTGGCACCGGAGGTGAAGCTGCAATTACAGGAACTGCGTATACCGCTGGAACTGGGTCTGGCCATTGCTGCTACCTGGGTGCCTCATGACAAGCATGTTACTGAAATCCTTTCCAGGACCGGTTATGCTGCCACCATCGAATATAACAAAGGGGCGGTAATGGTACTTCCCCCTGGTGCCACCAAGGGAACCGGGTTGCGCATGGCATTGTACGATCTTGGATTCTCTCCGCATAACGTGGTGGCCATAGGTGACGCGGAAAATGACAGGAGCTTATTTGAACAGGTAGAGCTTTCCGTGGCGGTACAAAATGCCGCCCCGGAAATCAGGAGGATCGCAGATGTAATTTTACCCCTTCCTAACGGAGCAGGAGTGAGCAAATTTGTTGAAGAGCTCATCCAGGACAGGATACCACTACACCGCACCAAGGAAAGATTGTTGCTGCCCTTTGGCAAACTAAATCAAAAGCCGTACTACCTGGATCCAATTTCATTGCTTAACGGGAACCTGGGGATATTTGGCTCAAGCCGCAGTGGGAAGTCATGGTTGGCAGGTTTTATGGTGGAGCAACTGTTGAAAGCAGAATATCAGGTTTGTCTGATTGATCCGGAAGGCGATTACCGCGCTATTAAGGCATTTCCGCAGACTTTGCTTTTGGGTGGAACCAACTACCCATTGCCGGTAGGCGATGTAATTACTCTGATAGAGTATTCCAACCTGAGTTTAATCCTGGACCTTTCACAGTATTCACTTGATCAAAAGCTCAGTTATGTACAGGACCTGCTAAGAGCTATTTACAGTATGCGCAAAGAAAAGGGTGTTCCGCACTGGACGCTACTGGATGAAGCTCAATACTTCTGTTCTTCACAAGACCACCTGTTGGAAGACCTGATGGTTGGAAACATGAAAGAGGGCGGCATGGGATTAATTACCTATCAACCCACTTTGATCTCAGATAAAGTATTAAAACTCATCGACCAATGCATATGCACCAGGATCCAGGATGAGTCACAGTTTAACAGGATAAAGGAATTCAGCCATCAAAATATGAAGGCGATAGGTTTTGATGAAATGAATTCACTGGTCAATGGCCAGGCATTTGTCTCCTTAAAAAACACCCCCGAAAAGAGCGTTCAGTGCGGAGTTGTTGAATATGGAGATCATAAAAGAGTAGTGCATCATGTACGCCATCTCCATAAGTATTTACGCGCCCCGTTACCCAAGGAGAAAAGATTTTATTTCCACCAGTTGGAAAATAGAGAAAAAATTCAACCGGCTGCCAGCTTGTGGGAATTCAGGCAAACCATTCCCCGGCTGCCTCTGGCCACCATATTATATCACATCAACAATTCTGACTTTGAACGTTGGTTTGGTGACACCCTGAATGATAAGGAACTGGCACGAAGGGTCAGAAAGTTGGCCAGGCGGGAGATACAGGGTCAGGATCTTCAACGGGAAATATACCAGCTGGTTGATGAGAGATATACTGAACTGGAACATTTGATTTAGCGATTGATGGTCCCGGAATGACATTTTTTGTGTTCCGGGTTAAGCAATGTCATAGTTTTTACGTGCATACCAGGCGTTCTTTATAATGTGAACCAAATAAAAACTAACGTGTATTTCGATAGAATTGATGCGGGACGGAAACTGGCGGCAGCTTTGAGAAAGTACCAGAAACAACCAAATACCGTGGTAATTGCCTTACCAAGAGGTGGAGTAGTTACCGGTTACGTTGTGGCCAGAGCACTTCACCTTCCTCTGGAGGTGGCCATGGTTAAAAAACTGGGACACCCCCATAATGAGGAATATGCCATAGGTGCCGTTAGCATGTCAGGAAGAGTGATAAACGGCTCTAGCGGTGTTAATCGTGATTATATCGAGCAGGCAACTAAGGATATTCAGGCGCTGCTGAAAAAACGATACGCCATGTACCACGGAGCCAAAGATCCAGTTGACCTAAATAACAAAACAGTAATTGTGGTAGATGACGGGGTAGCTACCGGAAAAACGATGATAGCTTCACTGGAGTTGATTGCAAAAGAAGATCCGGAAAAGATTGTGGTGGCGGTACCTGTAGGTCCTGCAAATACTATCGCCAGGCTACAATCCTATGCGGATGAGGTAATATGCCTGGAAAAATATAGGGACTTTTTTGCCATTAGCTCTTACTACAAAGACTTTCAGCAGGTTTCGGATGAAGAAGTAACCCAATTGCTGAAGAAAGCAAACTGGTTAAGTATTAAGTAGTTATTTAATATGATTCGATGTCAGGAGAGAAACAATATACCATTCGCTTTGATCAAATCGACCTGCAGGATATAGGACAGGTAGGAGGAAAGAATGCCTCGTTGGGAGAAATGATTGGAAAACTTGGCCAAAAGGGGGTAAGAGTACCGGATGGGTTTGCTGTTACCGCCACTGCGTACTGGACATATTTAGAAGAGAACAAGATTAAAGAGGGGCTGGATGATATCCTGAAAACACTGGACCTGGAAGCCTTCACAAACCTTGAGGAAGTGAGCCAAAAAGCCAGAGAACTGATACTTAAGGGTCAAATTCCTTCGGTGATACAGAGCAGTATTATCAATGCCTACCGCGACTTGTGCAACCGGACCGAGGAAAATGTGTCGGTGGCGGTGAGGAGCAGTGCCACTGCCGAAGATTTGCCAACTGCCAGTTTTGCGGGACAACAGGAAACCTATCTCAACATTTCCGGCGGGCAGGTCTTAGTGAACGCGGTAAGAAGATGTTTTGCCTCCCTGTTCACACCTCGGGCGGTTAAATACCGCACTGATCATGGCTTTGACCACATGAGTGTGGCGCTTTCGGTTGGGGTACAGCAGATGGTGCGGGCGGATACCGGTTGTTCCGGAGTGGCTTTTACCCTGGAGCCTGAGACAGGGTTTAAGGAGGTAATTGTTATCAACGGAATTTGGGGACTAGGAGAAAATATTGTTCAGGGGACAGTGGACCCTGATGAGTATGTAGTGTTTAAACCGGCTTTGCGGGCAAATAAGAGTAGTGTTATTTCCAGGAAGGTGGGCAAAAAGCAAAAAACCATGGTTTACGGAGATGATCAGGACCATCATTGGAAGGCCAGTGTCATCAATATCGATACACCGGAGGACAGACAGCATCAAATGATACTGGACCAGGCGGAAGTTGATCTGCTGGCCGGATGGTCTCTGATTATTGAGGAACACTATGGAAAGCCTATGGACATTGAATGGGCTAAGGATGGATTGACCGGGGAGTTCTACATCCTGCAAGCCCGTCCTGAGACGGTCCATTCGACCAAGGCAACCCCACACCTGATATTTAGTTATGAGCTCAAAGAAAAATCATCAGTACTCACCAGTGGTATCGCCCTGGGCAGTAAGATTGCTTCGGGAAAGGCCAGGGTCCTGACTAGTCCGGAACAGGCGGTGCAGCTTCTTCCGGGAGAGGTGCTGGTAACCGATGTTACCAATCCGGATTGGGATCCCATAATGAAGAAGGCCGCGGCTATTGTAACTAACAAAGGAGGACGAACCAGCCATGCAGCTATCGTGGCCAGGGAGTTAGGGGTGGTGGCGGTAGTGGGTACAGGGAACGCCACAGAAACCATAAAAGACGGGGAGGAAATAACTGTTTCCTGTGCGGAAGGTAAAACCGGGATGGTCTATGTTGGTAAACTGGCCTGGGAGTCTCATACTATCGATACCCGGGAGATCACCTTGCCTGACACTGAGGTTATGTTCATTATGGCTGATCCGGGAAAGGCTTTTAAGTACTCTTTTCTACCAAATAACGGAGTAGGTCTGATGCGAATGGAGTTCGTGGTCAATAATACCGTTCAAATCCATCCCATGGCTTTGGTTAAATACCACGAGATAAAAGACCTGGAGGCCCGCCAAAAAATTGCCGGATTGACCAGGAACTATGATAGTAAAGAAGATTATTTTATCGATCATCTCTCCCAGGCGGTGGCTACAGTGGCGGCAGCCTTTTACCCCAGGGATGTAATAGTTCGGATGAGTGATTTTAAGTCCAATGAATATGCAAACCTCATTGGGGGTAACCAGTTCGAACCTCAAGAAGAGAACCCTATGATAGGTTTCAGAGGAGCTTCAAGATATTACAGTCCTTTGTATAGGGATGCGTTCAGGCTGGAATGCGAAGCCATGAAATTGGTAAGGGATGAAATGGGCTTTACCAATGTAAAGCTGATGATCCCTTTTTGCAGGACAGTGGAAGAAGGGGAGAAGGTGGTGGCATTAATGAAGGAATTCGGACTGGCCCGGGGTTCCAATGGACTGGAAATCTATGTAATGGTAGAAATACCCAGTAATGTTATCCTGGCGGAAAAATTTGCCGAAATATTCGATGGTTTTTCCATCGGATCGAATGACCTCACCCAGTTGACACTGGGTCTTGATCGCGATTCTGAGCTGGTTAGTGCTTTGTTTAATGAAAATAATGAAGCCATAAAACGGCTTATTACCCAGGTGATCCAGGTAGGTAAGCAGAGCGGTACCAAAGTAGGTTTGTGTGGGCAGGCCCCCAGTGATTTTCCTGAATTCACGCAATTTCTGGTAACAGAGGGGATAGACAGTATCTCTTTTAACCCCGATGCCCTGATAAAAGGAATCCGCAATATTCATGAGGCCGAAGCCAGGCACAGGGCCGCTCAATCTCAAAACCCCATACCAAACTAAACTGAGAATATAATGGAAAAGGAATTTAAAGACAAGGTGGCCCTGGTAACCGGTGGCAGCTTTGGAATTGGCAGGGCAACTGCCAAAGCATTTGCCGAAAGAGGGGCAAAAGTAGTGATTGCAGATTGCGTGGAAGACAGGGGAACTCTGGATCAAATTACCCGATCCAAGGGTGAGGCTACCTTCATCAAGTGCGATGTTTCAAAACCCGCAGAGGTGAAAATGATGATAGAAAAGACCATCAGTACCTATGGACGTCTTGATTTCGCATTTAACAATGCCGGTATTGAAGGTATTCAGGGGGCTACCGCTGACTGTACGGACGAAAACTGGGAACGTACCATAGGCGTTAACCTGAAAGGTATTTGGCTTTGTATGAAGCATGAGATACCACAAATGTTGAAGCAGAAAGGAGGAGCCATAGTCAACTGTGCCTCTATCGCAGGACTGGTGGGGTTTTCAGGTCTGCCGGCATATGTCGCTTCCAAGCATGGAGTAGTTGGGCTGACTAAAACAGCAGCACTGGAATATGCCAAAGAAAACATCAGGGTCAATGCTGTCTGCCCGGGAGTAATAAAGACACCCATGATCGACCGATTTACCGGTAAGGACAAAGTAGTGGAGCAGCAGTTTGTCAATATGGAACCAATTGGTAGAATGGGGGAACCGGAGGAAGTAGCCGAAGCGGTATTGTGGCTGTGCTCCGATAAAGCTTCTTTTGTAACCGGGGATGCCATGGCAGTGGATGGCGGCTGGATCGCTCAGTAACATCCGTCCTGGCTAATATGGTGTTATCCGAGCAAACCCTGTGGATACTGACCGTCGTTTTATTTTTTGGCCTGGTTGTACCCCAATTATTCAGACGTATTCAACTCCCTTTTGTTACCGCCTTGATCGTAGTAGGAGCGGTTTTAGGACCAAACGGGATCAATTATGTCCAACCTGCTAATCCCAGCCACTGCCTGTTACAATTTTGTCCAAACTTACTATCTTGTCGCGTATGGTAAGTATTTCCCACACACCGATCTTGCGAGATATGAAGCATCCTAAAAAATCCCCGCTACCCGGTTGGAGTTTATTATTGGTACTGTATTTTCTGTGCATCACCGGCACAATGGTTTTATCGGCTCAGGACCAGCCCAATGTACTGATCATGATGACCGACGATCAGGGCTACGGGGATTTAGGGTCCCATGGCAACCCGTATTTAAAAACTCCCAATATCGAAGCGATTGGGGCGCAGGGAATCGAAATGACCCATTTTTTCACCTACCCGAATTGTTCGCCCACTAGAGCAGGGTTACTTACTGGGCGTTACCCCTATCGCACCGGAGTGGTGGGGGTTACCCAGGTAGATCATTTGATGAATGCCTCGGAGGTAACTATTGCTGAAATCCTGGGTAACCATGGATATCGTACGGGAATTTTCGGCAAATGGCACCTGGGGGACAATTACCCTATGCGTCCCACTGATCAGGGATTTCAGGAGGCACTGGTACACAAGGGTGGTGGCATAGGGCAGGCCGCTGGGCCTGCCGGTAACTCCTATTTTGATCCCATTCTGGAACACAACAACACTGCTAAAAAATACCAGGGCTACTGCGATGATATTTTTACCGATGCGGCGATTGACTTTATCAGTAAGAAGGACGATAAACCCTTCCTGGTATACCTGGCCACCAATCTCCCGCATTTTCCCTTGCAGGTTCCTGATAAAATGGCCGACCCCTACCGAAAAATGGGCCTGCATGAAGACAATGCCCTCACCTACGGTATGGTGGCCAATATAGATGCGAATGTGGGACGGGTGTTGGACAAACTTAAAGAGCTTGGCGTTGAAGACAATACCCTGGTTATATTTTTATCGGACAACGGGCCCAGACAGCGAAGGACCAAGAATGATAAGTATCCTGACCGGTGGGTGGCCAACCTGAGGGGGACCAAGACCAGTGTATACGAATGCGGCATTCGGGTGCCATTTTTTGTGCAGTGGCCCGCACAGCTACCCAAGGGAAAAAAGATATCTGTCATGGGAGCAGTAATTGATCTGCTGCCCACCATACTTGATGCCTGTGAAATTGCCCCACCGGAAAATATTACGCTAGACGGTCAATCACTCTTGCCACTATGGCAGGGGAAAAGTACCGGCAACAGTGCGGCATTTATTACCCAGATGCAGGTTGGTCCCACACCCTTTAAGTACATGCATTTTGCAGTACGCACCCAAAAGTACAAATTGATAAGTCCCCATGATGATCCGCATCATTTGGTTTATCAACCTGCCGATGAAGAATTGAAGGAGACCCTGTCCCGTCTTGAGTTATACGATGTGGAGAAGGATCCCAGTGAGCGTATTGATTTGGCGGATAAGTACCCGGAAGTGGTTGATAGCCTGCTGGCAAAATACGAGGACTGGTTTGATGACGTGACATTTGAAAGGGACTCCAAAGGGATCCAGCGTATTTATCTGGGTACCCCTTTCCAGCCGCTGGTGGTACTTTCCAGGTTTGACTGGGGTGGCCCTCGCGTAATATCAAAGAACCAACTGGGTTACTGGAGAGTAAACACGGAACCCGGGCTTTACGATATAGCGTTTGATCTGCCAGGTGGTAGTGAAGGTGGAATGGCTCATATGAAATATCTAGGTGTTCACCTGACCCAACCGGTGTCGAAAGATCAAAAAAAAGTGCTGTTTAACAGAGTAAATCTTCCCGGAGGTGTGGGTAATTTTCAGGCGTATCTAAAGGAAGATAGGTTAGCTACTGGTCCTGTGTTCGTGGAGGTGAGACGGTTGGACCTGTAACGGGATACATTGAAACCTGTGTTATGCCATGGCTTTTTCAAAGTACTTCGTTTTCAACCAAAACGATACTCTTACCAGCAAAATTAACGCCGGCACTTCGATCAATGGACCGATAACCCCAGCAAAAGCCTGTCCAGAATTCAAACCAAACACGGCAATGGCCACGGCAATGGCCAATTCAAAATTGTTTCCCGCAGCAGTAAATGCCACAGCCGCTGTCTTATCGTATGATGCACCCATTGCTTTGGTGAAGAAAAAGCCAATGGTAAACATCAATATAAAATATATAAGCAGTGGAATGGCAATAATCACTACATCCATGGGGATCTCTACTATCAAGTCACCTTTTAGGGAGAACATGACCACAATAGTAAATAGCAGGGCAATCAATGTCATAGGTGAAATAGTGGGAATAAATTTTTCGGTATACCATTCTTCCCCTTTCAGCCTTACTAAAATCAACCGGCTTAAAATTCCCATTAAGAAAGGTATGCCCAGATAAATAGCTACGCTTTCTGCTATGGTAACTATAGAAATATCTACAATAGCTCCTTCGTATCCGAAAAATGGCGGCAGCTTGGTAATAAATAACCAGGCATAAAAACTGTACACGAACACCTGAAAGATACTGTTTAACGCCACCAGTCCTGCTCCGTACTCACTGCTTCCTTCGGCCAGGTCATTCCAAACCAGTACCATGGCAATACAACGGGCCAGACCAATCAAGATCAATCCAACCATATATTCGGGGTAATCACGCAAAAACGTGATTGCCAGAATAAACATCAGCACCGGGCCTACCATCCAGTTAAGAATAAGTGAAATCGAGAGAATCTTGGTGTTGCTAAATACTTTAGGTAACAAGGCGTAATTAACCTTTGCCAGGGGTGGGTACATCATTAAAATCAAACCAATGGCAATAGGAATATTGGTAGTCCCTTTATTGAAGGAATTGATAAAACTTTGAAAAGTGGGAAAAAAATAACCAATGCCAACTCCCAACAACATGGCAATGAAGATCCACAAAGTCAGATTCTTATCGAGAAAGCTCAATTTTTTCATATTAATATCCGTTTCTTAAATTTTCTGCATACGCATTGGGTAAAATACTTTCTTCAATGGCATTTGCGGCCTTTTCAATGTCGTAGTCAAATCGAATAAATTCAGTGGAGATGGAATCCCTATCGGTTATTGAAGCATCCTGGTTAACGGTTACAATCACATAGCCACCCCGGTTATCCGTATCTTTTGGTTTGCCAACCGATCCAATATTGATGGCGTGCCTGAAGTGGTCTTTTCCATTACTAAGAATTCTATGGTAGGGCTTGTGTGTATGGCCAAAGCACATTATATCGGCATCCGCCTGTTCCATTATTCTCAGCATACTTTTTTCCGCTCTGTCTTCGAACAGGTACTCGTTGATACGCCTGGGACTGCCATGTACCAATAGCAGGTTTAGTTGGTCGTCGTTTAGCTGAAACTCCAGTTTTAGGTGAGCAGGCAGGGTTCTTAAATACTGCCGGTTATTGGCATTAATCAACTGGTTGGTCAGGGAAATGGATACCGCTCCGTTAGATTTTTCTTCATCGGATTTATAGGCACAGCCACAATCATCGCTGCTTCTGCCAATGCCAAAATCATAGTTTCCTGCAATGCAGGAAATGTTTCTTTTTCTGATTTCCTCAATAACTTCATTTGGCCAGATATTGTATCCAACCAAATCGCCCAGGCAGTACATGGCGTCTATATCTCTTTGTTCAACGTCTTGGAAAAAAGCCTCCAGGGCCGGTAAATTCGCGTGGATGTCACTAAATAAGGCGATGTTCATATAGTAATATTGGAATATAAAAGTTTAAATTTTTTTCAACAGCATTCCCTGTCGATTGATAAAGTTTGGCTGATTAATTCGATGGCTTCCTTTACCTGGCTCCAGGTCTGGTGGTTGATACAATAGCATACATTTTTGCCATCAATGGTGCCTTCGATAAGGTTCACTCTTTTCAGTTCAGACAAATGCCTGGAAATGGTGGGTTGAGCCAATGGCAGTTCATCCACGATGTCATTGCAAATACAGGAGGGGCTATGGGCCAAATGTTCCATGATAGCCAGACGAGCGGGATGTCCCAGGGCTTTGAGGATCTCAGCCATTTCAGTAACTCGGATTTCAAACCCTTCCGTTTTAGTTATTCCCATATTGCAATATTAGCATATATTGAATATTGAATCAAGGAGGGAAGCTTATAAATTGTTCAGATTGGAATTTTATAGAGATAGCTGTATCCCAAATCTGTATCTCTACCACCTAACAATATGTTTGAGCCAACGATTTCCAAACCGGAAAAAATCACTACGAGATCATCTAAGGGTCTGTACCGGTTCATCTCTATCCATTGTTCATTTTCGTATTTCAGGATACTTGCCTCTTCAGAGGGCTCAATCCAGGTTAGAAGCAGGTTACCATCCAATGCTATCATTTCTCCATAGGAGCTGACATTGTACAGGTTTGTAAAATCTATGTTAGCATCTCTTAGGGTATAATTACCATCCTGGTCGATCTTAAAATCCATAATCTCTGGTAAGATATGGTAGCCATTACGGATCACAAAATGATTGTTTTCATGAACGATTTTCAACGGTGAAACCGTGTCGACCTTAAACAGTTCCCATTCGTTGTTTTTGTGATAAATGTGCATGGGGGTTGATCCGGACCCGGCAAATATAAAATCCTCATGGATGGCCACACTCTCACCAAAGTAATCATCAGGCCGGGTGTTTTGTGCCTTAAATTCAGTTTCCAGGCTCCAATCCGACCCGGACCTCCGGTATACATAAATTCTTCCTTCATCCGTGTTCTGTATAATGCCATTATTCCATCCATCCCAGATGGCACTGGCACCGATCACCATATAATCACCATGAATATCAATGGCACAGCCGAAGTTATCCTCAGACCTTCCTATTCGCAGTTGTTGCACATTTACCCATTGGTCATTAGGTTTTTCGTAAATATCGACTCTGCCAGTGCCGTCTGATTCAGCGATTCCCACCAGGAGTTGGTTATCGTGAACGAGCAGTGTGTTTATCGCAGAGGTGCCTTGGTGCTGAATTTCCTGTTTCAAAGAAAAATCCCCATTGTCGTCTTCGAAAATGTATATATCCTCGTAGTCTACCACAAAGACTTCATTACCACTTGCTTCGATGATCCATCCAAACTCATAACAGAACTTGCATGTAATCTTGTTGGTTTCGAAACTTAGCCGGGGGGTGAATTCCGAATCATCGTCGTTGGAACAAAAGCAGCAAGTAATGCTTACCGCCAATAATACCAGATGTACGTATTTATTTTGACTCATTTTGATCTGATTTGGCCAACTTAATTTGGAATTTATTCGGAATTTTTATTTGGACAAATCGTTCAAAAATTGTCACATAGGTTGCAGCCCGGTAAGAGAGTTCCCAATCAGTTCTCCAAGGAGTCCATCAATCTATCACCCAGGGCGTCCATATTAGCTTTTTTACCACTAAACCCCGAAATGTTGGTAAGTATGATCACAGCATTCCGGTTATCCACATCAACCTGCATAAACGCACTATACCCCCCGGTGGCACCATTATGCCAGACCATTTCTCTTCCCATTTTTTCTTTGATGACCCAGCCCAATCCCACCCCTATGGGTGAACCACGCTGGTATCCCTGGTAAGTAGACTTCCTGGTCAATGCCAGCGCTTCATTGGATTTATCAAACTGGGCAACGGCAAATTTGGACAGGTCACTAACTGAAGATAAAACCCCGCCGGCACCAACGAATACATTGAGGTCCCAATTTGAGGTTGTCTCTCCCTTTTTATTTAATCCCTTAACCAATTTACTGCTGACCAGGCTTTTGTCGGAAGTAGAACTGGTCATCTGATATTTCGAGAATATCCTCGACTGCAGCAGATCCTCGTAGCTGGCTTCGGTTATTTTCGATAAGGTAAAACCCAGCAGGCATGCTCCTAAGTTTGAATATCTGTACTTGCCAGGTTCTTCCAGCTCCATTTCCCGGGTCAGGTATTCTTCCAGTTTACTCTCTCCGTAGTCTTTATAAGGATTTTGCAGGTCTACTTTTAAATAGCTTATGTTTGATGGCATTCTGGGTAGCCCGGAGGTATGGTTAGCCAACCGCTGAAAGGTTAGCGTGATGCTGTCTTTAAATGAGATATTTAAATAATTATTCACTGTATCCTCCAGCCTGATCTTTCCCTGCAACACTAAATCCGCCAGCAGGGTGGCAGTAAACACCTTTGATATTGAACCCACTTCAAAAACTGCCTCAGAATTGTCCACCGTGTATAGGGTATCATCCAGACGCCTGATCCCATAAAATTTCACCCTCCCGTTATCAATAAGTGAAATTGCCACCTGAGTATTGTTGGGGAGATCCTGGCACTCCCTGTAGATGGATTTTAATTGCGCTTCGGTAATTATGGATCGATCATATTCCTGACCGTCAAAAGCTATATCCGAACAGCTTGTAATACCTCCTGTAAACAGGAATACCAGTATGACCAGCCGGCAAAAATCAGTCATTGGAATATTGTTCATTGGACACCGCAGGTAATTCGCTAATTTTAAACATACTACCACAACAACCACAATATTGTGCTACCGGAATTGTCTGATGATCACAATGGCAGCTAGCAATATCAGCAGCGCTACCGTCCATACAATAAATGCCGTTCTGGTTTTTCTCTTGGCTCTTTCCTTATCCCACCATCGGCCGGGTCTGATGCCGGAAAGGTAAAACGTTATGATACCGGCAATATTCAGGCAAATAATATTGGCACTGAAAATCAAAAATGAGTTAAGTGCATATCCGAATTCCCTTCCTCCCAAAAGCAGTCCTCCTCTCATAAGGGGTGGGAGTAAAGCCGCCGCTACCATGACCCCTACCAGGGTAGTGCCCTGGCCGCTAATCACGGTAACCGCTCCTGAAAATCCGCAGATCAAAGCCAGTACTATATCCTGATATTCTATTTCCGGATCATTGGCAATAGCACTTATGTCCGCTGCGGTCAATCCCCAGATCATGGAAATTATCAGTGCAATAACCGTGGCGGTAATGCCGGTTTGAATAGACTTTCGAATAATCCGCAAATCTCCCAGGGTGGTACCAAATGCCATCGACATGTTGGGTCCCAAAAAGGGAGCGATAACCATGGCACCTATGATGATGGCGATGTTGTTCTTAAGTATGCCGATTCCCGCCACGAATGATGAGAGAATAACCATCAGAATAAAGTTCACCGAAAGGCTTACCGGCATATCGATATCGTTGTAAAGTTCTTCCTTGCTAATGGCCACAAACTTTCCAATTTTAATCCTATCCTCTTTCTTTTCAGTTTCCTCGTTAATTTTAGGCAGGGTTCCCTCTATGGCATATATGATCACCCTGTGAACGGACTTGTTTTCCAGGGCTGTTAGTAAATCTTTGGCATATTCATCCTGCAACAGCGCCTTGATCACAGTTTGTCCGTTTTCAGATGGGTAGGTCCAGTGTTCGATTACCTGATCCTGTTCTATCAGGTCGAATACCTCTGTAGATTTGTGGTCATCTGTTATGATTTCCAGCAGCCTCATTTTTCAATTTCGAATATTTTGAGTTCCAGTTCACAGGCTTGACAATTCCCGAATGGTTGTACAGCAATTTACAATCAAACCGTCAAAAATGACATTAGCACATAGAAATCTATATTTTAGGGTGATTTATCCATAATTTGCTTTAATTAGAGAGGATAGAAATGATGTAACAGGATTCTCAGTTCCTGAATCACTGTGGTAACCATAAAAAAATAAATAAGCATGAGTAGTAAGAAGGATTCGCGTCGTCGATTTTTAAAAACAGCCGGGGGGGTGGGTGTTGGTGCCCTGGCCGGGTTCAAACCTGCAGAAAGCGCATCACCCTCATTTTCAGAAGCATTAAAAACAGGAGGAGGATCCCGCCCTGCAAGAGGCGGCAGAGGCTTTGGCCGCGAAGTTCGACGCGGTACTGCCGACCGAGGCCATTGCCGAGGGGGCCGCGTGGTCTCAGGCGCTGAGGTCGCAGGGAAAAG